>JBAXON010000022.1:0-20757 GCA_037133255.1 Deltaproteobacteria bacterium | reverse complement strand
AGGCTTGAAACACAAAGTTAACAGGCGGCCAATTTTCTTTGGGGAAATCTTTCAATCCTTTTATTTCCGAGTTCCAGTCAAAGTTGTATAAAAAGCTTAGTCCCTTGGGAACGTAAATTCCATAGGTCTTTTCGTTTTGTTCATCAACAAACCCAACGATATAAAGCGGTACGCCTTTGGCAGTGTTAAAATGGCCCTCCAGAGCGGCTGCTTTTTCCGGCTGCATATTGAGAACTTCAACCGCATGAATATGACCTGTTGCCAGTTGCAGAAGTGGCGTGATAGCAAAAAGAATGATGCCGATTTTCAGCAGTGTTTTAGCCGTCTGGCCATGCAAGCCTTTTCTTACATAGTATCCGGCAATTCCCGCGACCATAATGGCGCAGGTCATCCACGAAGCCAATACCGTATGGCAAAACCTGATGATCGTTGATGGATTAAAAACAGCATCGGCAAAACTGGTCAGAACTATTTTGCCCGTCTCATTTATCGCATATCCCGCGGGAGTCTGCATCCAGGAATTGGCAACTATTATCCAGAAAGCGGAAAGATGACCTCCTAAAAATACCATAAGCGCCGCTACCCAGTACACCTTAGCGGATACCTTGTTTCTGCCGAAAATAAGCACGCCGATGAACACCGATTCCAGAAAAAAAGCGATCACGCCTTCGGCTGCTAGTATTGGCCCGAAGATGTCTCCTACCGCCCGTGAATATCCCGACCAGTTAGTACCGAAAGAAAATTCCATGGTGATGCCGGTTGCCGCTCCTACTACAAAAATCAGCCCGAGCAGTTTGGCCAGAAAATCCGTTATCTTTTTATAAATTTCATCTTTTTTAACAATATACAAAGTTTCGGATATGAGGATAACCAGGGCAGTACCCAATGTCATGGCCGGAAAGAGAAAGTGGAAACCTATAGTAAAGGCGAACTGGATACGGGCAAGGAGTAACGCGCTCATAAACACCTCCATGTTTTTGATGATTCACATTAGCGGATTGAAGGTAAAATTTCAACACCTTATTTTTTAGCTGTCATTTAATCATCAAATATATTACCATACTGACAAAATTTAAGGAGGTTACTATGAAAAGAACATCAGCAGTTTCTACATGTATTTTGGGCGCGTTGTTATTTGTTTTAATGGGCTTCTGTTTTTAACCACAAGCGTCTTATGCCGACGCTCCGCAGGATGTAAAACTCAGCTATGATTTAGGCACGCAAACGCTAGCGGTGACTATCACACACAAAGCATCGTTTCCTGGCATGCATCACATTAAATCTGTGGAGATCAAGAAAAACTCAGCCGTAATCAGCACAACTAATTACGACACACAACCTGCTGAATCACCCTTTACCTACACCTATAAAGTAGCTGCGGGGGGAGGTGATAAACTGGAAGTCAACGCAACATGTAATCTATCCGGCAGCAAAACCGGAGCTCTTACAGTAACACGGGCATCAAAATAAAAGTAATACCAAGTTGCTTTCAAAACCCCGTTGTGCGGGATAGTTCGGCCAACCAGTTTCAGATTATGAAACTGGGGTCTCACTAAACAAACTATGAATTTTTGAAAGCTTACTTGGTATTATGCCCGTTAAATCACCCTTTTAATGTTTGATAACAACTTGGTATAACAATGCGGGGCAATAATTGGGACATAGCGATCACCGGCGGAACGCTTTTGACCATGTCCGCCGGCATGGAAATTATCGAAGATTCCATCATCGGCATTAAAGACGGCCTTATTGTTGCAGTTTGTAAAAATGGGAATCGAGGATTTGTTGACCTCAAAACAAAAGAAACTATCGATGCAACAGGCTGCATCGTTATGCCCGGATTAGTCAATACACATACTCATCTGCCGATGGTCTGCTTCCGAGGCATGGCTGACGATCTGCCTTTAATGGAGTGGCTCACTAAATATATTTTCCCGGCAGAGGCGCGTTTCGTCAACAAAAAAATGGCATACGACGGGGCAATGCTGGCCATGGCGGAAATGATTCTCTCCGGCACGACAACTTTTTGCGATGGCTATTTCTTTGAAGATACCATTACAGAAGCAGTGAGCGTTACCGGAATGCGCGCCGTTGTATCGCAGGGATTTGCTGATTTCGCCACACCCGATAATCCCAGGTTCGAGAAAGTGATGGCGGCGGCCGCGCGCTTTGTGCAGCGCTGGCAGTCCCATGCGCCGATGATTACACCGGCATTTTTCTGTCACTCTCCCTATACCTGTTCTCCGGAAACACTTATCAACGTGAAAGAAGCCGCCCGCGAAGCAGGCATCCTCTACCTGTTGCATTTGCTGGAAAATAAAGATGAGATCGACACTATCTTCAATCGCTATGGCACTAGGCCTGTGCAGCATCTGCTGAATCTGGGCGTTCTGGATGATCAAACTGTTGCCGTCCACTGCAACTGGCTTACAGGTGATGACATGGCTATTTTTGCTGACCTGGGCGTCCGGATTTCGCATAACCCGGAGAGCTCCATGAAGCTTGCGGCAGGAGTCGCCCCTGTTCCGGATATGCTGAAGCGCGGCATCAAAGTGGGATTGGGAACGGATGGCTGTGCCAGCAACAACGATCTGGATATGTTCCGGGAAATGGATACAGCAGCAAAAATTCACAAGGTTACATCGCTTGATCCTACTGTGATGAGCGCCCAGACAGTCCTGAAAATGGCCACACTGGGCGGAGCAAGTATTCTGGGGCTGGATAAATTAATAGGCTCTATCGAAATAGGGAAACAAGCCGACATCATCTTAATAGATATGAATCAGCCTCATCTTACACCGCTTTATAATTGCTACTCTCATCTTGTTTATGCCGCGCGCGGCGCGGATGTAAAAACCAGCATTATCAATGGTAAGGTTGTGATGAAAGATCGTCAGTTGCTCACAATTGACCTGAGGGCGGCTATGGAAAATGTCCACGCGATTGCGGCTGATATTATTGCCAGCAAATAATTAAAAGTTTTATTTGAGTTTCACAAATAATTTCAAATACTTTCCGTAACCTTCTTTTTCCAGATCTTCTTTAGGGATAAACCGCATTGCCGCTGAGTTCATACAATAACGTAATCCTGTCGGTTGCGGACCATCAGGAAAAACGTGGCCTAAATGGGAGTTTGCTTTTGTGCTTCGAACTTCAGTTCTGGTAGAAAAAAGGCTCCGATCCTCTTTCTCGACAATATTTCCTGCCTCCAGTGGTTTGGTGTAGCTAGGCCAGCCGGTGCCGGAATCGTATTTATCCAAAGAGCTGAAAAGCGGTTCACCGGAAACAACGTCCACATAGATACCCTCTTTTTTGTTATTCCAATACTCATTATTGAAGGGTTGCTCCGTGCCGCACTTCTGCGTTACTTCGTATTGTATTGGTGAAAGTTTCTGCTTCAACATCGCGTCATCCGGTTTAGGTTTATTCGACTTAATAGGACATACTTGCTGAAGGCCTTTATCGTCTCCCCATAATTGCTTGATGGTTTGATCACGCCCGGACCCCGAACGGTAGGAATTATAACGCACAGGATTTTGTGTATCATAATCCTGATGATACTCTTCTGCCGGATAGAATTTATTTAATTTTATTAAATTTGTGGCAATACGCTGCCCGACTTTGCCTGATTTTTCCAGCGCCTGCTTTGATTTTTCGGCAATCTGCCTCTGTTTGTCGTCTGAATAAAATATAGTACTGCTGTATTCATGACCGCGGTCGGCAAACTGCCCGCCTGCGTCGGTAGGATCAATATGTCGCCAGAAGTAATTTAAAATTTCTTCATAGTTGATTTTGTCCGGATCATAATAAACCTGCACAGCTTCAATGTAACCCATTTGGGCATAAGTCTCGTAGGTTGGATTTTCACCTCTCCCTCCTGTATAACCGGATATCACTTTTATTACACCGGATAATTTTTCAAAATCCGACTTCATACACCAAAAGCAACCTCCGGCCAAAATAGCAATATTCTCCGATGTTATTTCATCTAGTTTAACCATTTTGATTTTTCCCTCCGTCTGTCCGGTATTGCCGTCTTGACAACCGAACATAAAACTAAATATTATTAAACACATGAATACTTTTCTCATTGTTTATCTCCTGACAGCGTCTCTATGAAAATATTAACGATGATCTTGGGATTGTCAAATAGGTGTGAAGATATAAAGCGATAACGCCAATGACAGCGCTTTAATTAGAAATGGTAGTGCTTATTTTTTAACGATTCAAAAATTGCGCAGAAAGAAGATCTATTCCCTGTTTCAGAAGATCTTTGTTTTCCGCACTCCCGGACATATTATCGACCACGATTGATACGATTTTATCAAGTAATCCCATTTTCTGCCTCCTTGTTGTCAGATGGAAATTGCGGTTGCCCGAGGATTCCCCTCACGCAACCGCAACTGTGGCAACAAAAACAAACGCAAATACCAACATCAAAATCTTTTTCATAAATAAATGCTCCTTATAAAATTGGGTTAATAAGCTTGCAACTATAATCTTTATGAGCCAACTAAAAACACTAATTAACAACAAGATACTCTTTATTGTTGAAGCTCCAATTCCAAAAGCGCAGCGGAATTGGTAAGTTAATGCGACCCAAACTTCAGAAGCAAAGTGCACTGAAGCTTGTTGGTCAAATTATCCCGCGAAGCGGAGGGTATAATACCCCCGCAGCTTGCTGCGGAATCTGTTTTCAAAGCTTGCTTCGGGGTTCATACCCGTGATTAGTGATGATTTTTTAGCAGAGTCCACAAACCTTATCAAAGGGTAAATCTATTATCATATATCCATCAGTATAACCGTCAACCCGCTAAAAGTAAGTTGGCGATTTACGATTAATAGATTGATTTAAAACAAGAAATGCCGAAATTGCTTGACCACAGGATTGTTTCGGGATAATTACTTTAGCAACTGCACAGAAAGGTTGATGCCAAATGACCGATAAAAAAAATAAAAATATTGAGCTGGAATACCCCTGCCCCTGGGCATATAAAATTATCGGCCCCGATAAAGAGCAGATGCAAAATGCCGTGGCCGAAATAATCCGGGATTGTAAGTACAAAATATCCCCTTCGCACACTAGCGCAGCGGCTAAATACATCTGTCTGAACGTGGAACTTACTGTAGAGAGCGAGCCCCAAAGAACTGCTCTCTACCAAGCACTTAAAGCCCATCCGGCAGTCAAGATGGTCCTGTAATATTTTAGTGCGCCCAGTACTGACGGTTTTCCGACGTGAAAGACCGCTGCCGGGGATTTCTACTGGATTTATCGCTGATGGTAAAAGGCTTTCTGCTCTGCTCCGGCTTTCTGGCATTGGAATTATTATTGCGACGGGCAGGAGCAGGAGTGGCAGATAGTGGCATGCTCATCGTCAGGCCGTCAACGCTATGGTATTGCAGCTTTTCTCCCAGTACTTTTTTCAGACTGTGCGCAAGGCCGACATCCTGACCGGTGACAAAAGTAAAAGCATCACCGGTTTTTGCGGCACGTCCCGTCCTGCCAATACGATGAGTATAGGCATCCGCAGTTGACGGCATATCATAATTAATAACATGGGAAATTCTGGTCACATCAATGCCGCGAGCGGCGATATCTGTGGCAATCATAATCTCATAACGCCCGTCACGGAAGCCATCCAGCGCCTGCTGACGCTTCGGTTGCGTGAGATTTCCATGCAGCGATGTAACCTTGTACCCTGAGCTATCTAGCTGTCTGGCAAGACTTTTGGCGCGGGATTTTGTTCGAGTAAATACCAAAACAGATTCCGTATCGGTTTTATCCAGAATATCTTTCAGCAGCGCTGTTTTAGACTCCATAGGAACCGGATAAAATCTGTGTGTGACCGACTCCACCGGCGCCGTAAAACCGATTTTAATGTTCACCGGATTCTGCAGCAGATCATTGGCAAGCGACCGGATATCGTCCGGCATCGTGGCCGAAAACAGCAAGGTCTGGCGCTGTTTAGGCAGGTGCTTCACAATTCTCCGAATATCCGGCAGAAAGCCCATATCAAACATGTGATCTGCCTCATCGAGTACCAGTACTTCAATCTTTGATAAATCAACAGTACCACGATTTATATGATCCAGAAGACGTCCGGGGCAGGCTGTAATGATTTCAACTTTATCACGCAGTTTTTTAATCTGGTTTTGAATACTCACTCCACCATAGATAGACGCGCTCTTCAGTTCCGTCCTTCGTCCCAAAACCCCTATGGCTTTATTGGTCTGCTCGCTTAGCTCGCGCGTTGGCGCGATGATCAGAGCGCGGACATGGCCGCGCGGTCCTTGCATCAAGCGCTGCAAAATTGGCAGCACAAAAGCCGCTGTTTTCCCCGTTCCTGTCTGGGCAAGCCCCATAACATCACGGCCTTCCATAATCGGCGGTATTGATTCTAACTGAATCGGTGTAGGTTTTATGTAACCTTGCGCTTGCACACCGGCAAGCACTTTCGCGTGTAACTCAAACTTCTCAAAACTCATTTTTTCTTTCTTCCTTTATTTTTGATTAGTGAGGGAACCCATTTCTAATCGTTACGGCAAATACTCACCGCTTTAATTGCCTTGCAGCAAACGCAAAAACGCTCGCATTTATGGCACTATAGCTGGATTCTATTACGATTAGCCTGATTGTCCTGCCGAAGATTCCAAGAGAAAAAAGTTGGGAAGGTAACTAACTATCGTTATCACGAAGAACTCATTACAGGCATAATCAACAAATAGCAAGGATTATCTTTGTTGATTGCATTTTGTGTTTGGCCTGTGATATTCGTATATATAGATAAATATGAGGCATAAAATGAAACCATCTCCTCTCTTTTCCGCTGATTATTATAAACTGTCCGCAACCGCGCTGGAAACGGCGCTGCGCCATGTATCCGCATACAAAGACTGGCAGGCATTTGATCCCGGTTCATCAGCTTCTATAGACAAACGCTTTAACGCTATGCCTGCAATTTCTAAGAAAGACTTAAGAGAGCGCACCTGGCGCAATTTTATTCCCGCAGGTATGAATACCGATGCCGCGCTGAAGACAGGGACAATAGAGCTTGTACAAACCAGTGGCACAATTAGTGAACAGGTTTTAAATGTCTGGTATCAGCCCTGGTGGGACGCAGCAGAAGCGGCATCGTGGCGCTATAATTCCTGTACGGCGGCATTAGGACTGGGTAAGCACCGGGAGGCAATTCTCACCAGCCCAATGAATACAGGCATTCTGGCTGAAAATGGTTTGCTGGCTTTCGAGCAACGCTTACGTGGCCGCTTTCTCTATCTTAATGAAAAAATCAATCCGTCATTATGGGACAATCAACTAATTTTGCGCATTCTTGCGGAGCTGGA
The DNA here is from genome assembly GCA_037133255.1 of Deltaproteobacteria bacterium. Taxonomy (GTDB): domain Bacteria; phylum Desulfobacterota; class Syntrophia; order Syntrophales; family Smithellaceae; genus FEN-1160. The sequence continues at coordinate 13,413 of JBAXON010000022.1, read as the reverse complement.
AATATTTCAACCGGTGGTGCTGGAAGCAAATCCCTCTTATCTTGCTGCGGTTGCCCGCTACGCTTACAGGCATAATCTTAATGTATTTCAGCCACCGGTAATTATTTTTACGTATGAAAACCCGGGCATCTTGGTAAGAAATCAAATCCAAAAAGTTTTCCGCTCACCGCTTATCAGTTCCTATGGATCGACCGAAGCGGGATATGTGTTCATGGAATGTGAACAGGGGAAACTCCATCAGGTTGCGGATTCCTGCCGGATTGACATAGAATATATGCGGCCTGAATACGGATATCCTCATGTCGGAAGATTGCTTTTGACAACACTGACTAATCCCTGGCGATCATTAGTTCGATTTGATGTGGGCGATCTGGTGCAAATCGATCCCGTGGGTATTTGTGCCTGTGGCCGCAATGACGGATATATCTGTAAAGAGATTGTTGGACGGACGGTTGATCTTACCTATACAACAGATAATTATCCCGTAACCACGGCAATGGTTGAGTCTATCATCAGCAGATTCGAATCTGTTGCCGATTATCAGGTCTTACAGCGAGAAGGTATATATTATGTCTACATAGTCCTTGAAGAAGATGCCAGTGCTTCTTCCACGCTTAAGGAAGAAATAGTAGAGAGCTTACTGCAGCTATATGGAAAGAATGCTGTCATCAAAGTTCAATATGTTGCGGAAATTTCCGCCGAGCCATCCGGTAAATATCGCCGGACGCGCTCGGATATCGAACCGGACTATGATCAGCTTTTTGTAAAGGAGGCCGGAGTATGACTTCATCAAAACCTGCTGATATTTTTTTGATTGCCGGAGGCCCGCAGGCGAAAAACACTAAAGAGATTCTGGCCGAAGTATTGGCAAACTGTAAAAAGAAAGCTCCCAACGTGGCTTATATCGGCACAGCAAGCGGTGATAACAAAGAGTTCTTTTCAATGCTGAAGCCAATAATCATGGCTGCCGGCGCCGGAAATGTGACGCTTGTTCCCATCATGCAAAGATTTGATGCGGCTAAGGCTAAAAATATTTTGCTTGCCAGCGATGTTATCTTTATTAGCGGTGGCGATGTGGAGATGGGAATGAAATATTTGACTAAGCGAAAATTAATTCCTTTTTTCAGAAAACTCTATGACAGGGGAAAACTTTTCTGCGGAGTTTCTGCCGGAGCCATAATGCTTTGCCGCAACTGGATGTCCTGGCGCGATCCGGATGACGACAACACGGCCGAGCTTTTAGATTGCCTGGGATTTGCGCCGCTGCTTTGCGATGTTCACGCGGAAGAGGACAACTGGGTGGAAATGAAAAGATTGCTCGGGTTCTTCCCGCAAGGCGAAGTAGGTTATGGCATCCCGGCAGAAGGCGCGCTGCGGGTTACCCCGGATAGCAAAATCACAACTATCGGTTCTGCACCGGTACGATTTATTAAAAAAGGTGATTACATAATGGAAAATTGGTCAGAGGGATCATCCTGAGCTTCCCCCAGCAGGTTTCCGGTAGTTGATAATATTTTTTCTATGATTAAATAAGATAAGCAGAAACGTCGCGATGGCGCCGGCTACTGCACTAAATTTCCAGTGCAGAGTCAAAACCTGTCCTAAAGCCAGCGTAAAAACCATAAAAAATGAAGCAATAAAAGTAATTCTGCCAATCCCGTAAGCGATAAGCCAGATTGCCGCGGAAGCAAGAGCCGCCCCCGGCGCGATAAGGAATGTAAAACCTAAGTAGTTTGCCACTCCTTTACCACCGCGAAAATTATGGAAGCAGGGGAAGCTATTGCCCAAAACCAGAAAAAATCCCACCCATGGTAAATACCTTCCCTCAAGATAATACACGGCCAGCGCCGCCACACCCAAAGCCCTGCCAATATCGAGAAGTAATATTACCGTCGCCCAGAAATACCCCGCCTGCCGGTAAACGTTTGTCGTTCCGGCATTGCCGCTGAAACTCGACCTTGGATCGGCCTTGCCGGTTAGTTTGAAAAATATGATGGCGAAGTTTATGGAACCTGCCAGATAAGCAATAAGATAGATTAGAATTATTTTTCCCATGATTTTCTCTCGTGACCTTTATAACAAGGGGCTGTTTTAATCCCGTTTCAGCGGGGCAACCCCTTGTTCTACAAATCCGCCTTTATCCAATCCGGTGGTTTCCGCCGTCCCTGCGACACATCACGCATTTGAATGCCGCTGATTTTTTCATACATCATACCATCTAAATCATAAATTAACGCGTCAAATATTAGAGACTCCCGACTGTTATTAACCGGAATAATTTTACAAAAATACTCTCTTCCTTTTTTGGTTTTGCGGTAAATTTTTCTTTCTGCAAACCCCACCGGAAAGGCAACAAGACCAGCATAGCGTTGCCCCCATGTGCAGGCGGCATGCAGAGCGGCATCCAGAGGGAAAGGCGAACCAATCAGATCATCATTTGCCTCGCCTTCACCACCGTAAAGGTGAGCAATGGCTCCTTCCGGCAACATTGTAAGTTCACCTGTGATATTTTGATAGGCCTTCCCGAAAGGCACCAGATCGCGGTAAATTACCTCAGAGGGCACATTGAAGAGCTTACCGCCGAAATGCTGAAAGTCCGCAAGTGGCGGAACAGAACCTTCTAGTACCGGAGACACAGCAAATTCCACATAAGCATGTTCCACCATGCGACTGATTGTTCCGGTCTTTGCCTTAACCATTGATTTAATTGAAACGCTAAGCGAACCGTCGGCTGCCTCTGTGATGTCTGTGAATATTTTTTTTACTTGTTCTTGATGATCAATGGATAAAAAACGAGGAAATCTTGCCTGTCGCTGATGACAGACATTTATTTGCGGATAATTTGCCGCGGCAACTGTAGCCATAACTATTAGGGCTTCCACAGCCGGAAATACTACCTGGCCTTCAAAACAATGATCCTGAAGATAAGGATAGACCCTAATTTCCACAGGGTAGCGCTCTTTTTTCTTCATGTCGGAAATGATTTCCATAGATGAACCGTTTTGGGGTCAACCGCAACAGGGTGTCCCGACAAATTCAGAGCGCAGTGTTTGGTAAATCCAATACAAACGATATGACCTTTTTCAGCATGGGTAATTAAGTAATCAAACTGCAGGCGCACACGCTCCAGATTCACCGGACGGGTATAAATATACATCAAATCATCATAGTAAAGCGGCTGATAAAAATTTATGCCTAAGTCAATGATCGGATAAACATAACCACTTTCCTCTATTGCCTTATAAGTATAAGCGGCATCACGCATCAGAGACGTTCGGCCAAATTCAAAATAGCGCAGATAGTTGGAGTGATAAACAACCTCGGAGCGATCTGTATCGGCATACAGCGTTCGGTGGCAGGTACGATGCCATATGAGCCCAGTGGTCTCGTCGCGGAAATAACGCTCATCTTCATTAAATATTCCAGGTTTAAATGGTTTAGGCTTCATTTCAAACTCCCCGAAAAATTACACAGCAATTTGTTCCGCCAAAACCGAACGCGTTGGATAAGGCGATTTCATACTTATGTTTGCGGGCGACGTTGGGCACAACATCTATATCGGCAAACTGTGGATCGGGAATATGATTGATTGTAGGTAAGATTATTCCCTTGCGCATACCTTCAATAGTCAGCGCAGCCTCAATTGCCGCGGTTGCTCCTAATGTATGCCCCAGCTGCGACTTGTTGGAGGAAACCGGAATGGATGCTATCTTTTTCCCGAATACTTCTCTTAAACATTTTACCTCGGTGCTGTCACCCTTGGGCGTGGAAGTGCCATGAGCATTGATATACTGAATATCTTCCGGTTTTAAACCGGCATCCTCTATTGTCTCTTTGATCGCGCGAATAATTGTCCCCGCATTGGGGCTGGTGTAATGATGCGCATCGGAGGTCCAACCGATGCCCAGCACTTCCGCTTTAGGGGTAAGGCCATAAGCTTTGATTGTTTCTTCGGCTGCCAGAACAACGACACCGGCGCCTTCGGAAAGGACAAATCCTTTGCGGTCAATGCTGAAAGGACGGGAAACCTGACCGTGATTATTATAGCCGCGATCATCGGGATGAACCTTAATCGTGGCGTTCATATTGGCAAAACCATGAATGAGCTCCGGCAAAATCGGCGCGTCAGCTCCTCCTGCCAGCACAAAATCGCAATCTCCATCGCGGATCATGCGCGCCCCGATGCCAATGGCATGATTACCGGAGGCACAGGCGCCCTGGGGTGAAAATATGGGCCCTGTAAACTTCAGCATCATACCGGCTTTGCCCGAAGGAATATTTGCGCAAAGGTTCGGCAGCAAATAAGGGCTTACTCTGAGCGGGCCGCGGTGCTCCAAATCGTGCATGGCGACGCGGAAAGCATCCGATCCGTTCAGCGCCGATCCGATAAGACAGGCCATGCGCGGGGCAATCTTTTCATCAATAATTATGCCCGAATTTTCCAGAGCCTCTTTGCAAACGGCCATAGTTAAAATCACAAAAGAGGCATTCCAGTTATATACTTCTTTGGCATCGGTAAAATCAAGTTCCATTGGATACCAATCAGGAATCTCGCCGACAATATCACAGACCGATTCTACTTTGCAGCGGGTTACCTTGCGAAAACCTGCCTCCCCTTTTACCGCCCGCTTCCAGGTTTTTTCAAAGCTGCTGCCCAGTGGCGTTGCTGTGCCATAACCAACAACGAATACTTTTCTGTTTTTAGGTGCTTTCATAATTTCACTATATATTCTTTATGCCATTCTATGCAAGATCAAACAGGAATTGCACCCGCCAAAACCAAAAGCGTTTTTCAGCACAAATTCCTGACTTAGTTTTCTTGCTCCTTCCGCCACGCAATCGATATCAATTGACGGATCAAGCTGGTAGTTGATTGTGGGCAGCAAAGTATCTCTGAGCATTCCTTCCATCGCCAGAATTGCTTCGATGGCGCTGGATGCGCCCATCGCGTGCCCTAACTGTGATTTATTTGCTGATACCGGCGGCACTTTTTTCCCGAAAATATTGCACAGAGCGTCAGCTTCCACCTTGTCGCCTACTTTGGTGGATGTACCATGCGCGTTGATGGCATCAATATTCGACGGCTGCAATGCGGCATTAGCCAATGTTTCTGCAATGCATCTCTGGACAGTAACAAGATTTGGCGAAACAGAATGACTCGCGTCGGACGTCATTCCCGATCCGGCTATTTCAATCTGTGGCGTAAGACCATGAGCTTTGGCAAAATCTTGTGTTGCTAAAATAATGCAACCTGCTCCTTCAGAAACGACAAAGCCTCTTCTAGTTAACGAAAATGGCCTGCTGATTTTTTCAGGCGATTCCCACTCCTGCCCTTCTTTGGGGCGATAAGCGCCATTCATTGACGCAAATCCGGCCACGATCGGTTCAACCAAAGGAAAGTCAACCGCACCAGCGATGACAATATCCGCCATGCCGCTTTGAAGCATCATGTCACCGATAATAAGAGAGGTAATACCTGTAGCACAAGCAGTTATCGTAGAACAAATGGGGCCTGTCGCGCCGGTAAGAATAGAGACCTTACCGCCGACCATATTGATGCAGGAATTGGGATTGGCAAATGGATGAGGCATTTTCCGCTCGGCAATCATCAGGCGATCTGCCGCAAGTATCGCGTCCAATCCGCCAACTGCCGTGCTGAAGGTAATTGCCACTCGCGGCGCAATCGCCGGTGTTATTTCTATCCCGCTTTTTTGCAGCGCCCGATGAACCACTAAAAGGGCGTATTTGAATATCGGCGATGTCCAGTGCGCCATCTCCCTGGGCTGTAAAAAAGGATAGGGTCGGGTATCCACATCCGCCACCTGCCCCGCGACACGCACCGGAAAATCGGCAGCAAGTGGAAATCTGTTCAAATAGCCGATACCGCTTTCACCTCGTACTGCCTTCTGCCACTGGCTTTCCAGATCAGTGCCTAAAGATGAAACGGCATCATAACCTAATATTACTGTTTTCTTTGAAACCATAGCCGCCATCCTGAAGTCAAGATTACCATGGAATGAAGCTGTACAACTTGGCAAACATTTCGTAAACTTCAATCCAGTTTTGTAAATCTTCTGTTGATTTCATATGTTCACGTTTGCTGACCATGATCCAGCTCATATGTGCCGCGCCATCTTTACAGGTGGAACAATCACGCGTGGCCGATGTACAGCAGCGGTGCACGGTTTTCAAATCGGCAGCCCATCGGGCAAAGTGAATCAGGCGGCGTGGCTGTGGGTTTCTACTGTCCAGCGATTCGGTAACCGATGGGCATTCGTTCCAACCGAATCTTCGCCCCATCATCACACCCGTAGTGATTATCTTGTGATAATATTTACTGCAAATCACAGTCCGCGGATAATTATCGAGCACGCAATCCATCTCCTGACATAAATCATTAAGCTCACCTGCCTCCCAGGAAAACCCGTCAACGCTTTCATCATTGGATAAAAGCTGGAGATGCACCTTTATGCCGACATCCGCTATTTGCTTTATTACCGGTTCAATCTTGCCTACCTGCTTTGGCGTAATCGTATAAAGATAATAGGCATAAGGATCACCGGCATAATTTTTACTGGAAATGGCAAAAGTATCCTGTCCGCGGAGAATCTTTTCATCTTCACCGCCGCCCCACAGAGAAATCCCAACCATCAAATCGGGAAGCTTTTTGCGGTCAATTTTAATCAGACCGTTGGTGGCACAGTAAGTGGGCAAACGATTGTAGAAAGCCTCCACACGATCCATGCACAAAGTCGGTTCACCGCCAATCAAAATCGCCAGATTCACTCCGCGATCTTTTTCCGCATCTATAAAATCTTCCCATTTTTTTAAATCAGTTTCTTCTTCGACCTGATGCTCTCCGGACGAAAAGAAAAAACAGCCTTTGCAACGCAAATTGCAGCGGTTGGTTACATCGTATATTGAGCTCCGGATATTAAGAGTGGATATTCGTTTATACCGATCATACCACTGCTTATCCAGAAGAGAACTTACAGTCTTCATTTCCATTACCCTTCTTACAGCCGCCAAAGCTGCATTTACTTTTTGCTTTAAGACGATTGCGGCGGACTGACTATTTGCGCGCAAAGATTATTCCCTTTTTCATAACCCATTACCCAAACCGCCAGATAAGTATCAACATAATCAAGCCATGATTGAAATGTGGCAAGATTGTTTACATGACGGTAAAGACGGGCTGTAACAACTGCCGAACCAGCGGCATAATGCCGACAATCAGCACAATCTGTATCCGGCACACAACAGGCAACTGACCTATCCCAGTTTAAGTCCGTCCTATATTGCCGGAAAGATCTTCCTAAACCAATGTCTTGTGAACGGTTTTGGCGGGGATAAGAACAGCTGTATAAATCATGCAAGGAGTATTTATGGGCATGGGCTACGGCATTGTAAACTGAAAAAAGAACATTGCGCGGATACTTATTAAGAAGCGCGATCATTGTTGACTGGACGGATTTCAGCGACTCTTCATCATGACGCAAAGGACCAGCATAACCTACCGGAGAAGAAAAAACGTTAAAAGTCAACTTGCAATCACAAGCATTGAGCTTTTCGGCGACTTCATTTGCCTCTTCAATATTTTCCCGCGTAAAGGTATACACAAAGACAGCCCGCGGGTCATTCGAATAATTTTCAATTTGTTTTACTAAAAGATTTTTGGCTTTTCTCACGCGGAGGCTGGTTTCATCGTTTCCCCAAACAGAAATATGAATCTTGTAACCGACCGATTCCGGTATTTTTTTAAATCCATTGGTCGCAATACTGCCCAGCGGCATTTCTTGATAGCATACATCCAGCAGCTCCGCTACCAGTGAAGGTTCGGCGCCGGCTAGTACCACGTAAGTAATACCACGGGCTTTCTCCGCTTGCATGAGCTTGCGCCATGCTTCTGTGTCCAGGTTCTCCGGGGCAAACTGCTTTTCTCCTTCGAAGTAATAGCAGCCGTCACATCTGATATTGCAACGGTTACTCATGTCATAGGTGGATTCCCGTAGAAAAAAATATTTTCTTACTTTTTCCCACCGAGTGCGCACCTCTGGATTTGCTAAAAGTTCAGAGAATTTTGGTTTGGCAGGTGTAGAGTCTTCTTTATTGTTAACGGTCATAAACAATTATCTTCTGTCAATTAACTCTTCGCGGTAAGTTTTTCCCGAATATAATCAGCTATCAGGCGAATGGATTTTAATTTCGGATAATCGTCTTCGTCAATCACAATCTTGTATTCATCTTGCAAGACCAACGCGATAGTTGCCAAATCCATACTGTCAATACCCAATTCATCCACTAAATCCATCTCCGGATTGAACGTATCTACTGTAACATCTTCCAGCTTCAGTTCTCCAATGATAATTTCAGCTACCTTCCTTATAATGCCCTGTATATCATTTGTTTCAGGCATCTTCTTCCTCCTTAATAAGTTTGTTTATCTACTTTTTCTTTGCGACGATTTGCCCGCTGCAGACAATATTTTCTTCATGGGTTACTTTAAAAGCAAATAAAGTTTCTTCACCTGCTTCTTCACGATTTATATTCACCTTTAAAGATTCACCCGGACGAACAGGTCCTGTAAATCTCACTCTTTTCAGCGCTTTAAAAATAATTTCTTCGTTCCTGACAGCAGCATCCTCAATAATGGCCTGCTGGACAAGATTAATTAAAGCTATTCCCGGAAGAATCGGTTCATTGGGAAAATGACCCAAAAACCAGGACGAATCAGTAGGAACATAAGCTAAAGCTTCAATTTTGTTAGGAGTTGTCGAATTAACTTCCCTGAGCAATTGCCTCTGATCTTTCAAGTCGCAACCCCTTTCTGATCATTTCCGGATAAAATTATTCTAAGTAATTTAACTACATATCACTGATTATTAATTCAATCAAAATAATTTTATATAAATTTATCAGGTCAATTATTGCTCATCACTTCTTTGTTGATCAAATCGGCAAGTGGAACAATACGCAAGCCTTTAGCGATAAGTCCTGTAAGCAGCCGCTCAATTTCTCGTAATAACAACGCGCTGTCTTCTTTTCTACGGGTGGGCACATCGTGCAGCAAAATAATATCATCGGCCTTCACTTTTTTCGTGATATTAGAGGCAATATCTTTTACATATAAATTACCGGCATCAAGAGCGCGGCAACTAAAAGTTACGCAAAACATATCTAATGCATCCAGAATCGGGGAGAGTTTGGGATTAACAATGCCTACCGGCGGCCTGAAAGCCTTTGTGTTTATCCCCATTTTCCGCAATATATCCTGAGCGGCAGAGACTTCATGATAAAGATTTTTAAAGCTTGTCAGCATTAAAAAAGGATCATGGCTAAGCGAATGATTACCAATACTATGGCCGCGGGAAACTATATCTTTCATAATTTCAGGATAGCGCAGGGCATTAATGCCAGAGACAAAAAAAGTTGCCTTTACTGAATAATTATCGAGCAAATCCAGTATTTGCCTTGTCGTTGGTTCGTCAGGACCATCATCAAAAGTTAGCGCGACTAGTTTTTTACCAGTTTGACCACGACTGATTACGGGCAGCAGAAAATTAGTTTGCGGGAAAAAACAGGCACTGACACAAATCAGAATATAAAAAAGAGCAATCGCAGCTGCGAAAAATGGATTGTACACAAATACCAAGGCGGAGACAGCCAGAAGAACAATTCCCGTAATTCCAGCCGGGTTCCCAAAAAGCATCTTCCTTGTCACGAGATCGCCCTCACTGAATCAAATGCTCCCATAGTGGCCCCGTATATCCTCTTTCATATAGTTTAGGCAAAACACGGGTGGCTTTACTTTCACCGGCACCAACTATCCAATTAAAACGGCCATTAGCATGATTCTCCACTGCCTGCATAATTTCTTTATCGGATATGTGCGGTGATTTGTAAAACACAGGCGGCAAAAGACTTTGCGTGGATGAAATCTGACCTTCCTTCAAAGCGATATCATACAGCGCGGTATGAGGATAAATCCGAATACCGCAAAAAAAGAAAAAAACAGATTTTTCCAATGTATCCACGCCATTTAGTGTGTCTTGCAGCGTCGAAGCGTTTTCACCGGGGCCGCCGGAAAGAAAATAGTGGGCAATATGCAAGTCTGCTGTCAGCGCTTGCTTATGGGCGGCAAAAACATCGCTGGAGGAGAAAGGTTTTTGCAAGTTTATGAGCATTGTATCGGATAAAGATTCCGTCCCAAATTCCACATGCGTGAGCCCCGCATCGGCCAACAGCTTATAATAATCGGCAGGAGGTATAGTGGGTGCAAAAAATCCACCCCAGGGGATGGATACATGAGCTTCAATAAAAGCCTCGGCAACCTTTAGGCTATGCTCATAGCTGGCATTAAAAGCGGAATCGGTGATGAATATATATTTGGCGCCGGCGTCCTGCAATTCGCGGGCTTTAAGGGCTATTTCGCGAACCGGGAAAAGCCGCATCCGACTGCCTTCAATATGAGGATAGGTGCAATAGCTGCAACGAAAAGGACAGCCCCTCTTTGTTTGCAGATTAAGCATGCCACCATAGGAAAGATAAAAGCCTGTGTGCAAACTCAAGGGATCAAAACGCCTTTGGACGGCGCTGCCCCATGGATCGAAAGTGACAGTTACAGTATCTTTAGTCACAATTCCTGGTATGGACTCAACACTTTCGTTTTTTCCCAATGCATCCAGAAGTAAGGGCAATCTTTCGCCCTCACCGGCAATACCATAATCGGCATCCAGTGCCTGCAAATATTCCACTGGAAAAACGGTATAACCGCTACCACCTAATATTATTCTTGCTTGTGAATTTTTTCGAATCTGGCCTACTATGTTTGAATAATCGGATAAAAAAACGCGGCAGTTTATTGTATCAGTATTATCAACATTTCGAATTGATATCCCGACAAAATCGGGAGAAAATTCGCGAATAATCGCGCCTAAGTCATCCAGATTAGCAATAGTATTCAAATCTACTATTTTTGTCGAATAACGGGAATCCAGAGAGCCGGCAACATAGTCGAGCCCCAACGGATATACTGCATAGGGCATTCTTAAAGTGTTTGCCGAAATTAGCAATACTTTCGTCTTCTGCACGTGAGTTTAAGCTTTCTTCCGTTGATTATTGAAAATATAAGTAGCCAGCGCGAGCACCGATCCAAACACTTTGGCACCCAGTTCTTTGCTGTCAATTTTCACGCCGTAGTCTTTTTCAATCATCATGACCAATTCCAGCACGTCAATGGAATCAATACCTGTATCGCCGCCAACAAGCACGGCATCATCTTTGATGTCTTCAGGAGTAACATCTATCAAACCCAGTGTTTTAATAATATTTACCTTGAGCTCACTAACCAATTCTTCAATCTGACTCATTTAACACCTCTTTTTTAATCTGGCGCGTCTAGAATCGCCTTATTGTGAAACTCCAATTCCGAAAGCGCAGAAACCTAATAACCTAAATAACCTAAAGGTCACTATAGGGTCACGCGAGGTCATCTGCGACGCAGCGGAGGGTATAAAACCACACAACTTGCTGCGGAACATGTTCCCAAAGCTTGCTTTGTGTTTCATACCTGTGATTGTTTTGTGTTTGTTATTTCCTGCTTTTCCACCGGCAGAAACTCATTTCTTTTTGCCTCACTGCCAAGTATTTTTTCCAAAATGACGCGTACTAGCCAGCGGCTAAAAGCCTTTCCATATTTGGGGCCTGCAAGGTACGCTCCCAGCATAAAAAGCAACCAGGAAATACCATAAATCGTAGAAGTAATGGCAGCGGCAATTAAAGCACTAAAGTTCGCCATAGCAAATCCACCTATAATAACAGCCGTGGGTAAGCCTATCAGATAACTAACAGCAATCAAAATAAGACCGATAATTACGGGTGTCGTAAGTCTTTGTTTAAAGATACTCAGATCAGCATGCTCACGTATCGCATCCCTGCAAAATTCTTTCCGGGCAAAATAAAGCGCTGCTTTTTTTATAATATTCACTGTAACTCCTGTAAATACATTAATTTTATTTCCCCAAAATATAAGGTATAATTACATTCAGGAATAAACTGGAATGAAAAAACCCATCTTTGTATATAGATAAGTGGGAAATATTTCAAGGAAAATTTCATTAGCTTGCTTTGGGGGTTCATCCCCGGAATTTAATCGAGCATGTTATTTCGCATGGCGATGGCAACGGCATGGGTTCGATTAACGGCACCAAGTCTTTTCATTGCTTTATCAATGTGGTACTTCACAGTACGCTCACTGATATTGAGGATAGTTGAGATTTCCCACGTGTTTTTCCCCTGCATAATCCAATTCAGGATTTCACCTTCCCGCGGAGTTAAATTACTATCAACAAAAGGCAATTTTAGGTTACGCGATATATCCTGCTCCAATTCTCGGCCTTGAGTTTGAATCATGTTACGAGCGACAAAGACACCTCCTGTAACTTTGCCATGGGAATCAGTAAATGTCTTCGCTCTGACCTCCAATGATACATAGTGGCCATCCTTGTGAAGGATCCTTGTTTCAAATGTGATTTCACGCCAAACTTTCTCAACACCTTCCCGATAGAGCTGTTGAATCCGTTCCATATCATCCGGATGAGTAATGTTTAAACCTGGAATACCAATCAGCTCTTCCGGGCCATATCCAATTGTTTCGATTGAATTCGCCATGTATTTAATGATCCCGTGATCACCTATTAAAACAACACAATCCATTATGCTTTCAGCAATCAGTCGGTAGTTCTCTGCCGATTTTGTCAGCACTTCCTCCACCTTTTTGCGTTCGGTAATGTCGCGGTAGATCGCCTGCGAAAAAAGCTGATTACCTTTAGAAAACAACGAGGCAGAGACTTCCACCCAGCGAACCTCGCCGCTTTTGGTAATTATTCGGAACTCATATCGAACGGGCACATTTTCCTGCCGGTGCCTACCGCGCAGCATGTTTTTAACCATTTCGCGATCATCGAGATGCACTATCAGGAAGATATCGTCCGCGGAAAATGTAAATATTTCCTCTGCCGTATACCCGAAAAACCTATGAAAAGCACTGTTGACAAAGAGAACCTGTGGTGGTGTGCCGCCAAAAACAGCAATCGCGTCAAAAGAGTTATTAAATAGCAGTTGATAATTTTCTTCACTCTCCCGCAGCCTTTCCTCCGCCCGTTTACGCTCCGTGATTTCTCTACCAAAAAGTAGAATCCCTGAAGGCTTCGACTCATCCATAAAGAGCGATGATTTAACCTCGAAAATGTGAAGTGAACCATCTCTAGGTGAGATAATTGACCATTCGTAAGAAATATCATCTGTATAACCGCGACGCCGGGCGTCCATCATTTCATCATACTTACTGCCCAGTTCCGGTGCAATAAAATCCTTAAAGCGCATCCCGATAATATCCATGTCCCCTGCAAAATA
>JBAXON010000021.1:0-20835 GCA_037133255.1 Deltaproteobacteria bacterium | reverse complement strand
CTACGGAAATCAAACCTATATCGCTGCGACCGTTTTTCTCTCCTACTGTGACCATTCCGACAATATTGCCCGCATGACGCGCTACCAAAACCGTATCTGCAATTTCTCTGTTCACGGATTTTCGGATCCAAAGTTTGTACAAATCTTCAAATTTACGCTCAGGTATTCGAGGATCAAGTTTGAATCTGGAATAAGCGCCGGCTTGAATGGCGAGGCTTTCCAGTTCGTTGTTCGTATAAGTATCAGTATATTCTTCAACAAACCATTTCAACCTGCCTGCAGGTTCTTGAACCTGCTCTATACCAGCTACAAATGTAACTTTCCTGTCTGCCAAAAATCCTTGGCAAGCCAGTGCAGCTATTTGTGACTCCTTATCATTTGGGTTGGATGACCAATATGCCAATCGAACCTTCTTTTCCTTCATCCCGGCTATTGTTTGCTCAAGCTGAACTGTCGTCAACCTCTCCGGTAAAACTCTGGCAATAGTTATTTCAAAAAACTCAGAATCCCAATCCAGTATTTGAAAGCTATTCATAATAGTTTTCATAGTAATAATTACGCGCCGAATTTTTGCAGTTTACCCGCGTGCGCTAAAGCTACGCCCATCAGGTATTTCATGGGCATTCGACCCAATCCGCCACTGAGGCAGGCGCCTTCGCCAAAGCTTGTGGCCAGATCTGGCCGGCAGTTCTTTGCCGAAAGTAATACAGGCACCGGATGCCAACTGTGCCCGGACATGACGGCAGGAGTGGAGTGATCTCCTGTTATGACCAGCACATCAGGGTTTAACGCGCAAATCTGCGGCAGCAGAGAATCAACTTTTTCAATCACTTTTACTTTGTCATCAAATTTGCCGTCTTCTCCGCGGGAGTCCGTGGCCTTGATGTGCACAAAGAAATAGTCATAGTCTTTGTACTTCGCGCCAAGCATCTTGATTTCGTCTTCGATTGTCTCTGTGTCGGGGGCAATGGCCATTCCTAAAAGCCGCGCAATGCCTTTGTACATCGGGTAGCCGGCCACAGCCAGCGGATTAAGTCCAAAACGATCAACCATGCTCGGGAAGAGCTGATATTGGGCATAACCACGCAACAGCATGGAATTTGCTTTATCTTCACCGGACAAAGTTTTAATAATTTTACCGGTTAATTCGTTAACGGCTGCGGCTGTTGCGGTTGCCTCTGGAATTAACGCCTTCGCCTCCGCGGGCGGCGCACCTGTTTTTTGCGGGTCGGTTTCGGTGATCTGCTCCGACCAACTTCCCCCTCTTAAAACAACTAAAGCGCGATGCTCTTTTTCTGTGAGAAAAAAAACTTCTTTGGCGGTATTCAATCGGATATCGTTCTGAAGCTTTTCGCAGAGCAGTACATTTTTTTCTGTAGCCAAACGGCCGGCACGTCTATCAGTAATCAGTCCTTTTTTGTCGATAGTTGCAAAATTAGCCCGCATGTAAAGATCGCCTGCGGCCATGGGGAAACCCAGACCAGCGGCTGACAGCAAGCCGCGACCGACATTCAACTTTACCGGATCATACCCGAAAAGGGCAAAATGAGCAGGGCCGCTGCCCGGCGTGATACCGAAACCAACCGGATCAAGAAGGCCGCAAGTACCAGTTGCAGCAAGGCGATCCATATTAGGAGTTACCGCTGTCTCCAATTCCGTCGTGGTGCCGCCTTCCTGCGGCAAACCACCGAGTCCGTCCATTATCAGAAATATAATTTTCTTGTCGTTTTTTATGACTAACTGATCGATTAATTCCGTGTCCACAAAACCTCCTCCATCTTAAACCTTCAGCCTTCAGCCTTTAACCTATTTACCTATAAAATTTGGTTTTCTCTTTTCCAAAAAGGCTGTCATGCCTTCTTTCTGATCCTGGGTATTGAAACACTGCGCGATGCATCCTAATTCCAGCTTGAGAGCATTATCCAGTGGCAGATCAAATCCATAATTGATGCTGTTTTTTGCCATCTTTAAGGCAAATGCCGGAAGCCGGGTTATTTTTTTAGCTAATTTTTCAGCTTCATTGAGAAGCTCGGCTAGAGGCACAACTTTGTTGACCAAGCCGATTTCGTAGGCTCTCTGCGCATTAATCTGACCACCGACTAAAATGAGTTCCTTGGCAATTCCCATTCCGACAATCCTTGGCAATCTCTGCGTGCCACCCCAACCGGGTATAATTCCGATCAGTATTTCCGGTTGACCAAACATGGCATTTTCAGCGGCAATGCGCATATCACAAGCCAGCGCTATTTCCGTGCCGCCGCCCAAAGCAAAACCATTCACAGCGGCAATTGAAGGCTTGCCCATAGTTTCCAGCAGGCGCAGTGTATTTTGTCCCAATTCCATTAATTTTAAAACATCCGCAAATGTTGAATTCTTCATTTGTGAAATATCGGCCCCGGCCACAAAAGCCTTGTCTCCCGCGCCGGTTAAAATCACCGCGCTGATTTTGTCATCGTTTGCGCAAATTTTTAGAGCATCACCCAGCTCAGTCAGAATTTCAAGATTCATGGCGTTAAGAACCTGCGGTCGGTTGAATGTAATCCTCGCCACCCCTTCCGCGACATTAAAAATAATATTTTTGTATTCCATCGAGCTTCTCCTTAAGCGGAACTTAAAACAAATTTAAAAAAAATGCCATAAAAAAGCCCGCTCTTTTCAAAGCGGGCTTTTTTCGTGATTAATTCATTCTCATGCTGCTATTTTACGTCGCGCAAACATCAACAGGAACTTTAACTTCTTCCATGCCCATTGATTTTAGAACAATTTCCGCGATATCCAGAGAAACCATTTTCTCGGACATTTCCTTATCCTTAATACCATCGGAAAGCATCGTGAGGCAGAAAGGACAGGCCACGGCAACTGTGTCCGCTTTTACGGCGATGGCTTGATCTGTCCGCATGTTATTAATTCTGTCTCCGATATCTTCTTCCATCCACATCCTGGCACCACCTGCGCCGCAACAGAAACTTTTCTCCAGATTACGATCCATTTCGACAAGTTTCATGCCGGGAATAGCCTTTAAGATTTGCCGTGGTTGCTGATAAATCTCATTGTAACGCCCCAGGAAACAGGAATCATGATACGTGAAAGTGCCGCTGACGGCATTCTTCAGAGTTATCTTTTTCTGGGCAATCAAATTGGCGATAATTTCCGTATGATGATAAACCTCATACTTGCCATCAAAGTTGGGGTAATCTTTTTTCAAGGAATTATAGCCGTGAGGACAGGCTGTAATAATCTTTTTGACTCCGTAACCATTCATCAGCGCAATGTTTGCCTGAGCCAGTGACTGGAAAAGGTATTCATTGCCAGCGCGCATTGCAGAATCGCCGCAGCAACCTTCTTCACTACCAAGAATACCAAAACTTACACCCGCTGCCTGTAAAATCTTGGCAAAGGCGATGGAAATTTTCTTGCCACGATCATCAAACGAACCGGAGCATCCAACATAGAAAAGATATTCCACATTGGGATCTTCGGCCAGTGTTTTAATACCCAGTTCCTTGGCCCAATCGCCGCGCAAATGAGCGCCGATGCCCCAGGGGTTGGAATTGTTTTCCATATTTTTACAGGTTAACTGCAATTCCGGCGCAAAGTCGGCATCAGTCAGAACTTTGTACTGCCGCATGTTGACAATCTTTGGCACATGTTCGATTGAGGCCGAGCAGTGTTCCATGCAATACATACAATTGGTACATGCCCACAGTTCATGGAGATCAACTACTTCGCCAGCCAAAAGTTTTTCAGCAGGAGCTTCTGCTCCTTCAACTGCTGCCTTGGCCTTTTCATTGATTGCCTCCGGCGCTTTTTCCAGCCAATACGTTTTAAGATCCTGAACCATCTTCTTGGGGGAAAGGGGTTTGCCGGAAAGATACGCAGGACAACCATCCTGACAACGGCCGCAACGTGTGCAGGCATCGGCATCAAAGATTTGTTTCCAGGTAAAATCGTTAAGCTTGCCTGCGCCAAATGATTCCGCATTTTCAAAATCGCGAATCGGCTCCAAAGAACCTGCCGGTTTCAGATCAGAAAAGAAGTGATTTGCGGATGTCGTAATTATGTGCAGAAGGCGCGAATAGGGAATGTAAGCGATAAAACCCAAGGCAATAAATGTATGTGTCCACCAGCTTATCTTGTGCAGTAGCTTAGCGGTATGAACATCCATGCCGGTATAGGCAAGCGAAAGTGTCCAACCGACAAACGACCACTTTTCCCAAACAGGGCTCCCGGTGCCGTAAATACGCAATGATTCAATGATAAATCCGGTGATGATGATACCGGCAATCAGCAAAAGGGCAATCGCGTCATCGGCAGTATTGTCAGGGACTCCCTTGTAGCCGAGGCGATCAGGCTTTTGCACATAGCGGCGAAAAAGAGCCATGAGTACGCCGAGCAGCACACTCAGACCAAATACTTCCATCAGGAAGGAAAAGCCCAGGTAAAAATTCCCACGCAAAAATGACCAGTTAAACAATGGTTCTGTGATATGGAATTCGCCAGCATCAAAAATTGCACCAAACAACAGAACAAAAAAACCAAAAAAGATCAATCCGTGCATAATCCCTGGATAGGGATCTCTCCAGGTTTTTATCTGTAATAATCCGTCTTTGATCAGCAGCCAAATCCGCTGACCGATGTTATCCCACCGGACTTCTGGTTTGCCGAGAGACTTCCACATTTGCCAGCGCCGCCAGACACCGTAAGCAAATATGGCCATCGCCACGCCGGTGAACGCAAAGAGGAGCAGCTCAAAGCTTTGAGCATTCCAAAATACTTCGCGTCCTTCGTTGCCTATTCCTATTGGGTTTATATTTTGCATGAATCCTCCGAAAATTAATATTAGACTGAAGACTGAAGGGGTTTAGGCTGAAGGTTGCTAGACTGAAGGCCAAAGGATTTTACCTTCAGCCTTCAGTCTTCAGCCTATTTTTTTATGCCATCATCTTTTTGCAGACGGCGGTTAATTCGGGAACAACCTTGAAAAGATCATCCACAACACCGTAATCAGCCTTGGTAAAGATGGGTGCTTCCGCATCTTTATTTATGGCTACGATACACTTGGATGAGCTCATCCCGGCCAGATGTTGAATCGCGCCGGAAATACCGCAGGCAATGTACAGATTTGGAGAAACAACCTTTCCTGTCTGTCCAACCTGATCTTTTTGCTGACGCCAGCCGGCATCCACTGCCGCGCGAGACGCGCCAACCGTGCCTTTGAGCACGTCAGCCAGCTCTTCGAGGATCGGGAAACCTTCGGGGCCCTTCATACCGCGGCCACCGGAAACAATAACATTAGCTTCCGTCAAATCCACTTTGCCACTGGTATCTTTCTGCACCTCCAGAATCTTGCTTTTGATTGACGCCGCATCAACTGCCGCTTCCACTTTAACCACCGCTCCGGCTTTCGCGTTTTCCACCGCGGGAAAAACATTGGGACGCAAAGTAGCCATCGCCGGATTACTGCTTGTTACTATCTCGCCAAAACATTTCCCTGCATACATAGGTCTTACTGCCAAAAGTTTGCCATCGGCAATCTTGACATCGGTGCAATCTGTGGCAAGACCCGTGGCTAATTTCGCGGCAACGCGCGAAGCCAGATCTTTTCCCTGAACCGATGCGCCTAAAAGCAGAATCGCCGGATCGTTTTCTTTAACAACTTTCGCCACAACAGCGGCGTGAGATTCTGTAATATATGGTTCCATGGCCGGGCTGTCCCCGACAAAAACCTTATCTACACCATATTTGCCAAGCTGCGCGGCCAAACTCTCTATACCTGAACCAAGCAGGATGGCGCTTACTTCACTACCTGACTGGTCTGCAAGCTTGCGTGCTGTGGCTGCCAGTTCCAGACTTATTTTTCGCAGTGCGCCGTCGCGCTGTTCTGCAACTATCATTACACCTTTTGCCATTTTTCAAATCCTCCGCTTATTAATTAGACCAAGTTGCTTTCAAGCATTTAGACATGAACCATAGAAAGCTTACTTGGTATTATACCGAGGCAATCAATTTATTAATGTTTGATTGCGCATTGGTATTAAATAGCTTTTGCTTCTTCCCGCAGTAACTTTCCTAGTTCCGCCGCCTTTATCGCCGGATCATCTCCACAGATAATTTTTCCGGGAGGTCTTGCCGGTGGCGGAATAGTTTTCGCCACTTTAGCTTTTGCGTCCGTAGCAATGCCCAGAGCTGCCGCGTTCTTCACATCAACCGGTTTCTTTTTCGCCTTCATAATACCGGGAAGCGACGCGTAACGCGGTTCATTAAGCCCTTTTTGAGCTGTAATAACACAGGGCAAACTTGTTTCAACTAAAAGTTGGGCGCCTTCAATCGGCCGAATAACTTTGACGGAAGTACCCGCAAAATCTACCTTGGTAACCAACGTAAGCTGAGGCAAATTGAGCGCTTCTGCAATCATAGCGCCAACCTGGCCTGCATCATCATCAATTGCGCGTTGACCGCAGAAAATAATATCGTGCGGCAAAGTTTTGATTACCGCGGCCAAAGCGTTACCCACAACAAAAGCGTCGGCATTATCAAATGCCGGATCGCAGATATGCACACCTTTATCTGCACCCATAGCCAGAGCTGTGCGAATGGTTTCCATAGCCCTTGCCGGGCCCAGGGAAACAACTGTTACCTCACCGCCATTTTTTTCTTTCAGTTTCAGTGCTTCTTCCACGCCATACTCATCATAAGGATTCATCACCCATTTGATTTGGCCTTCTTCGATTCCCGAACCATCAGCTTTCACTTTGATCTGTGCTTCTGTATCCGGTACTTGTTTCACGCATGCAATAATATTCACTGTTTGAAACCTCCTTGTCCTGCGCGCTTTTCTGTTTTAAGTAAATCACGCATTCTAATTTTTAATGTTTTTAAAAAACCCGATTCTCCTTTTAGCTCGGGAGAATCGGGTCTCTATAATTACAATCTGTTTTTGACGATGTCATCAACAACTGATGGATCAGCAAGCGTGCTGATATCACCAAGGTTGCTCACGTCATTTGCCGCGACTTTCTTCAAAATTCTTCGCATGATCTTGCCGCTGCGTGTTTTGGGAAGACCATCTGCCCACTGAATCTTATCCGGGGTGGCGATGGGGCCGATGACTGTGCGCACATGAGCAATCAGCTCTTTCTTCAAATCGTCGGCTTTCGCAATACCTGTCTTCAATGTAACAAAAGCGTAAATTCCCTGCCCTTTAATATCGTGCGGCATTCCGACAACTGCTGCTTCAGCAACTGCCTTATGAGCAACCAGAGCGCTTTCCACTTCGGCTGTTCCCATGCGGTGACCGGAAACATTGATAACATCATCAATACGGCCGGTAATCTGATAGTAGCCATCTTTATCGCGACGGCATCCATCACCTGTTACATAATAACCGGGGAACTGTTCAAAATAGGTTTCCTGGAAGCGCTTGGGATCGCCATAGACCCCCCGCATGATTCCGGGCCATGGTACTTTGATGCACAGTGCGCCGCTGGCGACTGTATCTTTGAATTCTTTTCCTTCATCGTCCACCAATACCGGCTGTACACCGAAGAACGGCAGAGTGGCCATACCGGGTTTGATATCGACTGCGCCGGGCAGCGGAGTAATCAAAATTCCGCCTGTTTCGGTCTGCCACCAGGTATCCACAATGGGGCATTCTCCGCGGCCAATCAAATTATAATACCAGTTCCAGGCTTCGGGATTGATCGGCTCGCCGACGGTACCAAGAGTCTGCAGACTGGAGATGTTGCATTTTTTCACGAAATCGTCGCCTTCTTTGGCAATCGCGCGGATGGCGGTTGGAGCTGTGTAGAAAATGTTGACTTTGTATTTTTCTACTACCTGCCAGAAACGGCTGTACGTCGGATAGTTGGGAACGCCTTCAAACATAACTGATGTTGCGCCGTTGCACAGAGGCCCGTAAAGAATGTATGTGTGACCGGTAACCCAGCCCAGATCAGCCGTGCACCAGTACATATCACCATCATGATAATCGAAAACGATTTTATGCGTGTAGGCGCCATAAACCAGGTAACCACCCGTGGTATGCATAACGCCTTTGGGCTGTCCGGTGGAGCCTGAAGTATAAAGGATGAACAGAGGATCTTCAGCATCCATCCATTCCGGTTCGCACTTGGCGTCGGCTTTGGCCATTTCTTCATGCCACCACTTGTCACGGCCGGCAGTCATATCGCACTTAATCTTGTCGCCGACTCTCTTGACAACTATAACACTCTTTACAGAAGGAGATTGTGTTAAGGCTTCGTCAGCTATTGTTTTCGCGGGAACGGCTTTGTTGCCGCGGAAAGTTCCGTCACAGACAACCAGCACCTTAGCTTCACCGTTGACAATTCTGTCTCGAAGCGCGTCGGCACTGAATCCGCCAAAAACGATACAATGAACTGCGCCGATACGGGAGCAAGCCAAGGCGGCGATGCCTAGTTCAGGGACCATCGGCATATAAAGAACAACCCGGTCGCCCTTCTTCACGCCCTGGGCCTTCAGAACATTGGCAAACTTGCAGACTTCTTCATGCAGCATTTTGTAGGTTATTGCTTTTTCTTCGCCCGGCTCGTTGCCTTCCCACTGAATCGCTACCTGATTGCCGCGTTTTTCGAGGTGCCTGTCCAGACAGTTGTAAGAGACATTGAGTTTTCCACCTTCAAAAAACTTCACATAGATGGGACCTTTCTTAATGTCAAAGTTATAGTCCATCACTTTGTCCCATTTTTTGAACCAAGTCACCTGCTGCTCAGCTATTTCGGCCCAGAATTTGTCCGGTTCCTCAACTGAACGCTTCCAGAGTTTGTCATAAGCGTCTCTACCGCTAATCCAAGCTTTCTTTTTTGCCGCTTCCGGAATCGGATAGACTTCCTTTAATTGAACTTTTGCATCCGCCATGTATTCTTCCTCCTTAATTAAATTTTATGAATTTGAAGCGTTCCGATAACGCTTTTATTGCTGCGTAATTCCATCTCCGAGATCATCCTGATTTCTAAACCAAGGTCACAATTTGACCGAAAGTCAGACTTTCCACGGGGATTTCACCTACCCCAATAAAACCTTCGTGTCAAGAAAAATTTGAGTTAGACTGAAGGGGTTTAGGCTGAAGGCTGAAGGAGTGACTGTTACCATGTAGGGACTATTGTCCAGAAAGAGGCGCATTCGGGGAGCACGCACTACAATCTTGTACCGTCGCTTTACAAATTGCGCCTTACCGTGGTGTGTTGACATTGGCACGCTACTTCACTCTAAAACACAATATCGTGGTAATATTTTCACAGGTATTTATAATTGATGAACCAGTAAAAAGTCCCTACGCTGTCATTCCCGTGCAGGCGGGAATCCATAACGTGCTTAAATCACTGGATTCCCTCCTACGTAACCTAAAGGTCATCTGCGACGGGAATGACAAAAATGGTCAAAATTGACTTTTTACGAGACCATCGTAATTAATTGAACAACATTGTAGAGACTGTTCCCCGAACAGACCGAAAAACGGCTCTAACCCAGCCAGTCGGCTACACACTTTAGCCTTGATATTTCTTTCCTTCAGTCTTCAGCCTAATCCCCTTCAACCTTCCCCTTTACTGGCATAACCATTGCTTATATTTTCAGCAAATGATCATTAGCAGCGGCTAAAAAATATTCCATTATTACCTTGACAATCATTTTAGCCGGTGTTAGA
Source organism: Deltaproteobacteria bacterium (assembly GCA_037133255.1). GTDB lineage: Bacteria > Desulfobacterota > Syntrophia > Syntrophales > Smithellaceae > FEN-1160. The sequence continues at coordinate 11,153 of JBAXON010000021.1, read as the reverse complement.
AACGCAATAATTATATCTTGGGTTGGTTGTGCTTCAAAAGCATTACTTACTCAAGGTGGAAGCAGAGGTTGCCTTTTAAAAATGCCCGTTTTTAGAAGGCGGAAGATTGGAACTCTTAAATTAATTCCTAAGGAGGAAAAAATGAAGAGATTTTGGTTAGTAATGCTGTCGCTGGGTTTAGTCCTGGCCTTCAGCGCATCGGCAATGGCTGTCGATGTAAAGTTTAGCGGCTCGTTTTACGCAGCCGGAATGTATCTGGATAAAACAACGCTGCAGAACTCAGCTGCTAAATCTGCATCAGACAATGTCAGCACAGCCTTCTACTATCAGAGACTGCGCGTCCAGACAGATTTTATCGTCTCTCCTGGCATTTCGCTAGTCACTCGCTTTAACGCCATGGAAAGAGCATGGGGCGCACCCAGATCATCAGCCACTACATCGGATGCGAACTATTTAGGCAGAACTAATGAAACCGCTACCGGTTCAGCAGGCACAGTAGCTGAAAATGAAAACATCGCTTTTGATTTGGCATACGTTCAGTGGGTATCTCCTGTCGGTATATGGCAGGTAGGTTATGTTGCTGACGGCAAATGGGGAACCCAGTTTGGCGATAACGATACCGAAATGGGCAAAATTCAATGGATTCTTCCAGTGGGCCCTGCAGTGTTTTCATTCTACGTGGGCAAGAATGGTGAATTCAGCAAAACCGCGAAATTTAATAGCACTAGCTTTGCAGGTGCTGAAGGAGTCCAGACCGATGTTGATTCCGACAGCTATGTGGCAACTGCTACGTACAACGTGAACAAGGACATTAGCTTGGGTCTGCTCTACGCTTTCAAGCGTATAGCTGCTTATAAACAGGCCTACACACCTCTTGCTGCCTTTGGTTTCAACTCTGCTGCGGTTTTGGCAAAGGCTCACGTGATTAATCCCTATGCTAAAGCTAAAATCGGGCCGGTCGCGCTCGAAGCTGAATTCAACTACGTGTTTGGCAAGGGCGAATATGAAAATAATCTTGCCGGTATATCAGATGTAAAAATAGCAATGATGTCAGCTTATCTTGGCGCAATGGTTGATTTAGGACCGGTTTATTTCGGTGCTAAAGGTGCCTACATGTCCGGAGATGATCCTGCTACAACAGACAAATGGGAAGGTGGACAGGTTGGTGGTGGTTTGGACTGGAATCCCACCTTGATTATGTTCAATCGCGAACGTACTAAATGGGCAGGTGCATTACCCGGTTATGGCAGCACTTCTCCTAAATACACTAATGGACCAGATGCTGAACAAGGACTATTTGGAGGCATCGGCATGAGCAATGCGTGGTTTGGACAGGCTGTCGTCGGCGGACGTCCGATGGACGCTTTGGATATTCAGGGTTCTGTTGCTTACGCAAAAGCCGACCAGAGACCCACTGGTTACCTCAACGCCGACTACTGTTGGGAAATTGATGTTACCGGTACTTACAAAATCACCAATAACCTCTCCTATATGCTGGGCTTTGCTTACTTCTTGACCGGTGATTATTACAAGTACAACAACAATGACAATAAGCTTCGAAATGACTATCTGTTGATTAACAAGTTGACTTTAACCTTCTAAAGAAGGCTGAAGGCAAAGCAGTTAGTACAATTATAATTATCCCCGGGAGTGTGGGCAACTTCCGGGGATTTTTAGTGAGACTTCAATTCTGAAAGCACAGCGCATCAGAATTGTGTAGTCGAACTATCCCCGAAGCGGAGCGGGGTTAGTGAGTCCCAAGGATTAGAAACAAAGATAAGCGGCATGTTCAGGGACCGTGCCCTTCAACCTTCAGCCTAAACCCCTTCAGCCTTATTCTCTCCCTGCTATTGAAAAATCTTGACAAGCTCTTTTGCCGATGATAACTGATTAATCATTATTTAAATTATCAAATTATCATGGAGGGGAAAATGAAGAGATTTTGCTTAGTAATGCTGTCGCTGGGTTTAGTCCTAGCATTCAGCGCGCAGGCAATGGCTGTCGATGTAAAGTTTAGCGGCTCGTTTTACGCAGCCGGAATGTACCTGGATAAAACATCATTGCAGAACACAACTGCTGTAAGCGGATCAGACAATGTCAGCACAGCTTTCTACTATCAGAGACTGCGCGTCCAGACGGATTTTATCGTTTCTCCGGGACTGAAGCTGATCACCCGCTTTGACGCCATGGAAAGAGCATGGGGCGCAGCAAGGACACCAGCCGGCACCAATGTTCCATCAACTGCCAGTTCGGATAGTCAATCGGCAGGCACAACAGCGGAAAATGAGAACATCGCTTTCGATTGGGCGTATATCAGCTATGATTCACCCATCGGAACTTTTCGTGCAGGTTATATGGAAGCGGTCGTCTGGGGAACAGTATTTGCCGATTCTGCACAGCCTTTGCCTACCTTAGCCTGGTCTAATGCAACCGGGCCATGGTCCTATTTTGTCAAAATCTTCAAGGCAACCGACAACAGCTATACCGCAAAAAACACCGGGGCAACAGCAACGGATAGAGATAAAGACAAATACGGCGCAGGATTTAAGTATTCCTGGAATGGTGGCGAGGCAGGTTTGTTGACTGCTATTGTCCGTGACGCAACTACAAGATCATCTGACTACAAAGGCTTCTGGTACGAGCTGAACCCTTACGCCAAAGCCCAGCTAGGCCCGGTAAAAGTCCAGGCCGAAGTATATTATGCCTGGGGCAATACGAAAAAAGTTGAATCCGGCGCGGGCGATGTAAAGCTGGAAAATCTGGGTGTCTTTGTAGATGCCGTTGCCGATTTCAACAAGTTTTATGCCGGTGGCACATTTGCTTATATCTCCGGCGATGATCCCGGTACTTCGGATAAATATGAAGGTGCCGGTGTTGGTATCGTACCAGTTGTTAACGGCGGCAAAGATTGGAATCCTTGCTTGATTATGTTCAATAATGATCGTGCTTACTGGGCAGGCGCACTGCCTGGTTACGACACTACCACTAACACCAGTGCGATGAGTAATGCCTGGTTCGGTCAGGGCAGAATCGGCGTTCGCCCGATTGCCACGCTGGATATACTGGCAGCAGTTTCCTATGCAACAGCGGACCAGAAATATACAACGAGTTCTCTGAACAAAACCTACGGATGGGAAGTTGACGTAACAGGCACTTACAAAATAACCAATAACCTATCCTATATGATGGGCGTCGGTTACTGGCTCGTCGGTGACTATTACAAAGGCAGCAGCAATGATAACTCTCTCAGAAACGAGTACATGCTGATCAACAAGCTGACTTTAACATTCTAAAGGCAGGCTGAAGGATATTAGTCTGAAGACTGAAGTGAAGCGGTTAGTATTGTAGGCTATAGTCCGATATAAATTCAATCCCCGGGAGTGTTGGCAACTTCCGGGGATTTTTTTATGCCTTTTGACTAAAAATGTGATAGTTAAAATTCAGGTTTAAGGGAAATAGACTGAAGGCTAAAAGGTGCGATCGGATTATACGCTTCACGTTTCACGAATTCAGCTTCACGTGTTATGAAAACTGAAAAGGACAAACTACTATTCATAAAATATTTGGAAATACATCAGGCTTAGGCGCGGCACAAATCAGGCAGATTGAGCGCCTGGGCGACAAACGCATCCCGCCCGAAAATATTATCAGTTATGATCTGGCACGACAATTATCCCTACTTTCTCGCGATATAAATCGCCAGATCGGCCTACTTATCAGCCGTCGTGGTGAAATAAACAGGATAATTATCGGCGATGCCAAAAGTATTTTAATACCAACTCTGGAAGGTTTTCGCTCGTCATCCCAACGATTCAAAGGGTTGCGGCTGATTCACACTCACCTCAGCAATGAAGAATTATCCGATGAAGATTTAACGGATTTATCACACCTTCGTCTCGACCTTATCGGCGCTTTAGATGTTCGTCAAGACGGCTCTCCGGGAAAGCTGCAATTTGCGCATCTTGTGCCGGAAAATCCGGCTGGTGATTATTGGCAGATAATAAAACCAACCGAACCGCATCTGCTGACAATAAATTTTCTTGCTTTCATCACCGCGCTGGAAGATGAATTTACCAAAAAACAAAAAACCCGCAAGATCGAAGCGGTCGAAAAAGCCATTCTTCTGCGCGTAGAGAAAAATCCTCTGGCTGACGCGCAAGCCTCTCTGGACGAACTTACGCAACTGGCACGCACCTGCGGCGTGGAAGTGTTTGACGCGCAAATCCAATACCGTGCGCAGCCCGACCCCAAATTTATGGCAGGCAGAGGCAAACTTTCGGCAATCAGCCTGCATGCGACACAAATCGGGGCGAATCTGCTGATCTTTGATCATGAACTGACGCCGGCGCAAATGCGCTCTATTGCCGACTTTACGGGATTAAAGATCCTCGACCGTACCCAAATTATTCTGGATATTTTTGCCAGACGCGCCCATACCCGTGAAGGAAAAATCCAAGTGGAGCTGGCACAGTTGAAATATTTATTGCCCAGACTTGCGCACAAGGACTCATCACTATCGCGTCTGGCCGGTGGCATTGGCGGTGTCGGGCCGGGAGAGACAAAACTGGAGATTGACCGCCGCCGTATTCGCGAGCGTATTTCGCGCCTGGAAAAAGATCTCAAGGCGATCACAAAATCGCGGCGAGAAAGATGTGGGAAAAGGCATAAATCAGGCCTGCCGGTTATTTCGATTGTCGGTTACACTAACGCGGGAAAATCCACGCTGATTAATACACTCACTTCAAGCGCAGTTTTAGTGGAGGATAAACTCTTTGCCACACTGGACACAAAAAGCGCCCGCCTGCGCTTTCCCCGCGATACGGAAGCAATCATCACCGATACGGTTGGCTTTATCCGTAATCTGCCAAAAGAATTGCTCAGCGCTTTTCGCGCGACTCTCGATGAGCTTCAAGAGGCGGATATGCTTTTGCATGTAATTGATATCAGCAATAATCAATTTGAAGATCAGATAACCGCAGTGGAAAAGATATTGGAAGAACTGGAAATAAATAACAAGCCGGCAATTCGAGTTTTCAACAAGGCGGACCGTTTCCCCGATAAAGATTTGCTGAAAATACTGAGCGCTCGTTTTGATGCGATTGCCATTTCCGCACTGGACAAAACGACTCTTTTTGCGCTATTAGAAAAAATAGAATGTTCTGGACTTTAAAAATCCACCCCTATCGCTCCAGGCATTCGCCGGACAAGGCTGCCAACGGGGGATATGGGATATTAACAGGAGAGAAAAATCATGGGTATGAACGCCAAAGCAAGCTTTGGAAATATCACTCAGCAATCAGCGGGGTATCATACCCTCCGCTGTGCGGGATTGTTCAACTTACCAATTCCGATGCGCTACGCTTTCGGAATTAGAATCTCACTAATGAAACTGCTACGCATAATTATAATTACTACGGCTGTGTTTATTTCAACAAATTTATTTGCCGCGGAACAACTTCTCACCATTGTGCATACCAATGATTTACATTCACATGTGCAGGGCTTTTCACCAGAAATTGACTATAAGCCTGATAGCGTCAATGCTGATAAGAATGTCGGTGGCTGGTCACGCATCGCCACTGTAATTAAAAACACACAAAAGGGAAGAAGTAATCCTGTCCTGATTTTGGACGCGGGGGATTTTTCCATGGGCTCTCTTTTTCACACTATGGCACGCGAGGAGGCTTTTGAACTGCGCCTGCTGAAGATGATGGGCTATGATGCCGTTACTCTCGGCAACCACGAATTTGACATGAAGCCCGCCGGCTTGGCGCGTACCCTAAATGCAGCAAAGGCCAAAGGAGGCATCCCGCAAATCGTTTTTGCCGGCGCCATTTTCGATAAAAATGACCCGGCCGATGATTCCCTGGCAGTAGCCTTTAGTCAAGTTGATGTAAAAAATTACACCGTGCTTGTCCGTAACGGCATTAAAATAGGTATTTTCGGTATGATGGGCAAAGATGCCGTCGCGGTTGCACCCTTTGCTGCACCGGTAACCTTTCACGACCCGATTGAAGTTTCCCGCGAAATTGTCAGCATCCTGCGGGAAAAGGAAAAAGTTGATATTGTTATCTGTCTTTCCCATGGCGGGCTTAACGACAACTCTAAAAAATCTGAAGATGAAATACTTGCCCGCGAAGTAAAAGGAATTGATGTTATTATCAGCGGCCACACTCATACCCTGCATAAAACCCCGATCCAAATCGGGAACACTATAATTGTCCATGCCTGGGTTTATGGCAAACATGTGGGCGTTTTGGACATATCCTTCGATAACCGGAAGTTGACTTTGAAGAGCTATAAAACCGTGGCCATTAACAGCGCCATAAGGGGAGACTCTGCAATTAAGCAAACAATCGAGGGATTCAAACAAAAAATTAATAAGGAATTTCTGGCGGGCTTCGGCTTAAAATATGACCAGACTATTGCACAAACCAATCGGGACTTGATTATTGATACCGGCGAATCGCCCCTGGGTAACATGATTGCTGATTCCATGCGCTGGTATATAAATAAATACGACGCAGACATTAATGATCCGTCAAGCCTGGTTGCCGTTGCTCTGGAATCCAATGGCGTTATCCGGGATAGTTTGCTTATGGGTAAAACCGGCAAAATAACGGTAGGTGATTTATTTCGCACGATCCCCCTGGGCATTGGCACGGATGATACAATGGGCTACCCGCTGATTACTTTCTACCTTTACGGCTATGAAATAAAAAGAACTCTGGAAATTTTAACCAGCGTAGCGCCGCTTAAAGGAGATAGTTTCTTTCTGCAAATCTCCGGGTTGCGCTTGACTTACAACCCGCACCGCGTGATTTTCGACCGCGTGACTTCTATCGAAATGGGTTCGGAAGAGGAAGGTTACAAACCGCTTAACTACAGCAAATCCAACCGTAAGCTCTATCGGGTTGCCGCCAATATCTATAACGCGACTTTCCTGAAAGTAGTCGGCAGCTATACTAATCACCTACTTGATATTTTCCCGAAAGACAAAAAAGGCAATCCTATAAAAAAACTCAGTAATCTCCGGGTTGATGCCAATAAATCCAAGTTAGGCATTCAAGAGCTAAAGCAGTGGCAGGGAGTGATGGAGTATGTCCAGTCATTTAAACAGACGGATGATCCCGGTGTGGCCCAAATGCCAGAAAAATACAAAGTGAAGCTCGGACGCATTGTTGCCAAACCAAGCTGGAACCCTGTGCGTATCCTCTCCCACCCTGGTCTTCCAACTATTCTAGCCCTTGGGTTTATTGGATTTATTTTCTTTGGAATACTTTTCATCGTTATCCTGGTTAAGTCAGGAAAAAAGAGAAGAAGACGAAGAAAATCAACGATTATTTTATAAAAAGAAGGCTGAAGTGGTTTAGACTGAAGGCTGAAGGAAGTTAGATTATGCGGGATCATACCAAGCTTAGGGCATTTGAAGTTGCTGACGAGGTGGCAATATTAATATACCGGATAACTACAAAGTTTCCGAAGGATGAATTATATGGATTGACTTCCCAAATGAGGCGAGCTGCGGTTTCGGTACCTTCTAATATTGTGGAGGGTTGCGCACGTGACACTCAGGCAGATTATCGGCGATTTCTCACAGTGGCCTTTGGGTCACTTAGAGAACTGCATTACCAGTTGAGTTTATCGAAACGATTAGGGTTCTTACTTGATCAAGATTATTCGATAATTGAGCCAATAATTGTCGAAGCCGAAAAAGTATTAAATGGCTTAATTCGATCGCTGCGCGATAACTAAAAAAACTTCCCCTTCAGTCTTCAGTCTAATCCCCTTCAGCCTATTTCCGCCCCAATTCTCTCCGCATATCTGGCAGCCGCGCCCATATTGGCGGCGACAACGGCTTTGCCTCTGGCGCCTCTTGCTTCCAGATCTTCAGGATGCTCCAGAGCCTGAAGAATTCCCTGCAGTAGTTCCTGTTCGTTTTTTATAGTCACACCGCAACCGACCTCTTCCAGCAACGCTTTTTCTTCGCTGAAATCTTCCATTGACGGGCCATAAAAAATCACCTTGCCCCAGGCCGCTGCCTCTAAAATATTTTGCCCCCCCTTGGGAACAAGGCTGCCGCCGCAATAGACAATTGTCGCCAAAGAATAAATTTTAAAGAGCTCTCCGATTATGTCAACAATAAGAATACGCTCTTCTTTGCGTATTTTGCCGCTATTTATTTCTGACATTGTAATAATATCAGGCAATCCGACTGATTGCAGAAGTTCCCTAATCGCCGCCGTTCTTTCCACGTGCCGCGGAACGATAATCAATTTAAAATCAGGATGATGCTCTAACAGTTGCTGATAAGCCCCAATAACTATTTGGTCTTCACCTGGATGGGTGCTGCCGGCAACAAAAAATCTCTCACCTGCCCGTACATTAATCCCACGTGTAATTTCTTCCTGAAGGGCAGGAGACGCCATTGCCGCAAGCGCATCATACTTGGCGTTTCCCAACACTTGAGTGCGGTCTTGCGCCATACCAATGCTTTTTATCCTTACCGCGTCAACCTCCGCGATCATTCCGGCAAAGCGGAGATCAACAAGCACCTTTCTCCAGAAATACCTTGTCCGCAGGTATTTATCATAAGAACGCGGTGAAAGCCTCCCGTTAACCATCATTGTTTTAACTGAGTTTAATTTACAGGCCTTAAGGAAATTGGGCCATAGCTCTGTTTCCACCATGACAAATACGTCAGGCTTGGCCAATCGAATAATTTTACGCACAACACACGGAATATCCAGAGGGAAATAGATGAAAGCATCAGCACCTTTGACCAACTGCTGTGCCATTTGCTGGCCTGTTTCCGTGCTTGTGGAAAAGATTATTTTAATTTTCGGCCTTTTCAATTTTAGCGAAGCGACAATCGGCGCGGCGGCTGTCACCTCACCTACCGAAACGGCATGTATCCAGAGACGCGGCCCAACCGCTATATTCGTCAGAATTTGTGTCTGCCTTCCGCCTAGTTTCTGGATGAAGCTTTTGCGATATTTACCCGTAATAACCATTTTCAGCAGAAAATAAGGCAAGATAAAAAAGCCGGCCGCAAATAAAATTGAATTATATAAAATATACATTCTGTATATTTAATTTTTTCCGCATTGGTGTCAAGCTTTTCCTTTTTTCCTTCAGCCTTCTGCATCCTTCTTTACATTGACAACAAAGATAGAATCATATACATTGTATATATGAAATTTGAATGGGACCAAAACAAAGACAGGTCAAACAAGAGAAAGCACGGGGTTTCTTTTGAAGAAGCTGTTTCGGTTTTCTATGATGCAGAAGCCCTGTTAATTCCCGATCCGGACCATTCAGATGACGAAGATAGATTCATTGTTTTAGGATTATCGTCGAAGTTGAGGGAATTAATTGTTTCATTCTGCGAAAGGATAAAAAATCAGAATGAAGAAAATATAAGAATCATCTCGGCGAGAAAAGCCGACAAGGATGAAAGAGAAGAATATTGGAGGAAGACGAGACTATGAGAGAAAAATACGACTTTTCGAAAGCGATAAAGAATCCATACGCAAAGAAATTGAAGAAGCCAATCAGCATCCGTATTGACGAAGATGTTATTGATTATTTCAAGAAGGTTGCCGAAGATGTCGGGGTTTCTTATCAGGCGCTTATGAACCTTTATTTAAGACAAGTGAAGAGCGACGAACTGATGCCGCGTTTTGTTCAGGAAGCAAAACTAGCCCATCGAAGATAAAAAGCGGCAAGAAATTCGCCAGGCTTAGCTTCAGCCTTCAGCCTAAACCCCTTCAACCTTATTAAGATTGACATCAAGAAAACTTTAGTATAATTAAAAATATCCCAAAGGAGTGAATATTAATGGTACTGATTGCCCCTTCCATACTTTCTGCTGATGGCAGCAGACTTCATGAAGAAATTGCTGCCGTCGAAAAGGCGGGAGCCGACTGGATACATATTGATGTCATGGATGGCCACTTTGTGCCTAATATCACCATGGGGCCGGCAATAATATCCGCCCTGAGAAAAGCAACAAAACTGCCCTTTGATGTACATTTGATGATTGAAAATCCCGAAAACTACATTGAATCTTTTGCGGCAGCTGGCGCTGATATCATTACTGTGCACGTGGAAGCCGCCAATCATCTTCACCGGACAATAGACATAATTAAAAAGGCCGGGAAAAAAGCCGGTGTGTCTTTAAATCCGGCGACACCGCTGACGCAAATTGAAGAAATTCTTTTTGATATTGATCTGTTACTCATCATGAGTGTCAATCCCGGGTTCGGCGGCCAGCAGTTCATTAAATCAACTTTGCCGAAAATTATCAAAGCGCGCAAAATGTTAAACGCTTTACCTAATAAACCACTACTGGAAGTAGATGGTGGTGTAAATTTGCAGAATATTGCAGGCATCGCCCGGGCTGGAGCTGATGTCCTTGTTGCCGGTGCATCAATCTTCGGTACTGACGATTATCAAAAAACAATTTCCGCTCTGATTTCCGCCGCCAATAGCAATTAGATTATCTACTAATTCATATAAAAAATGATTCATTTTACTCTTTGCTTGCCTCCATATTTACGGGCCAGTTCCTGTTCCATCTCTAGTGCCATTTTAAGCGCACGGCGAGCTTCTTCATAATCAGGCTTAAGATTAATAGCTTGACGAAAATGTGCTGTCCCCTCTTTAAAATCACCTTTTTTCCCAAATGTACTGAAATACATAATACATATAGTATATCCTAAATTGAAATGAATACCTGGGTTTTCTGGTTCTATTGCCAGCGCCCGCCGGTAATGATATATTGCTTCGTCATATTTTTTAAAATATGTATCCAAAATATTTCCTAACCGATTATGAACCTCAGCAACATTCGGATTAATAAGCAGTGCTCTTTGGAAATAATTAATGGCTTCCTCATTTTTCCCCTGGGCCGCCAGAACGGAGCCAAGATTAAAATAGGACTTTTCATAGTAAAGAGGTTCCATCTTTATTGCGGCACGATAATGAGCAATGGCTTCCTCATTTTTCCCCTGGGCCGCCAAAGCGAAGCCGAGATTGTTATGCATGAGATAATTATTTTCAGTAACTTTTATGGCATGGTTAAAAAGAGAAAAATTATTTTTCCAATAGCCGCATTGCTGCCAGGTTAAAAATGTTAAGGCAGCAAGAAT
>JBAXON010000020.1:0-21482 GCA_037133255.1 Deltaproteobacteria bacterium | reverse complement strand
GAAATCATTTCTGCAGGTGAACAACCTCAAGCATTTGTTAATGAACTACCGAACGACATTATAGAGGAGAAGGGCGCATGAAAAAAATACTTCATTATGCCGTAATTTTTATCGTAGTTTTTGCCGCGAGTTTTGCCATCGCCGCTGATATTCCCTATCTTACCGGTCGGGTAACCGACAACGCTCAAATTATTTCTCCGGAAGCAAGAAAGTCAATTACCGACCGCCTTAAAGCCCATGAAGAGCGCACCACTAACCAGATTGCTGTTCTGACAGTGACAACGCTGGGTGGCCAGAGTATTGAAGAATATGCCGTGGCCGTGTTTAAGGAATGGAAATTGGGACAAAAAGGCAAAGACAACGGCATTCTGCTGATCGTCGCGCCCAAAGACAGACGCATGCGCATTGAGGTTGGTTATGGCCTGGAAGGCATAATGCCTGATTCTGTGGCGGGAAGTATCATCCGCGATGTTCTGACTCCGTCATTTAAAGCCGGTGATTACGCAGGCGGGATTGACGCTGGTGTGCAGGCTATTATCTCCGTGCTGGAAGGAGGCAAAGTGCCGGAAGGTGAAAGCGGCACGGGTAAAAAATCATCCGGCTTAAATATGGAAGCGCCGGATATGTCGCTTGCCGAGCGGATACTGATTGGTGCTTTTGTCTTTGGCATTATCGGTCTCTTCACCGTGGTTGGTGTACTGACACCGGGAATGGGCTGGTTTCTTTATCTTTTCCTTATTCCTTTTTGGGCCATGTTCCCCATTTTTATTGTAGGTACAACAGGCGCCCTCTACCTATTGGGAACTTATGTGATCGCTTTTCCTATCGCCAAACTGATTATCGCCAGGTCCGATTGGTACAAAAAAGCAAGCACAGATTTGCGCACAAAGGGAAAAGCGTCTATCGGTGGCTTCACAATGTCATCCGGCAGCTCCTGGAGCTCAGGCAGTTCAAGTAGTTCCAGCGGGTCTAGCTTTTCCGGCGGTGGCGGCTCATCCGGCGGTGGTGGATCATCCGGGGGGTGGTGAGAAAGAGAAGATTGTAGGCCGCGTCGTGTGCCCTGCTTTTTTAGGGTAGCCCTCACGCGGCGAAACCTCTGCTAAATATGCCTTGACAAGCCAAAACAGCCCTCCTATACTTCCGCCACAGGGAAGTAATCCCTTGTCAAAACAAAGGAAAACAATGCTTTATCCAGAATTTGACACCGCTACCATTTTTGCTATCAGCATTATCATCGATTTTATCCTTATCCTGATTCTGATCCATACCTGGCGGACAAGAACCACTTATCCCGGTTTTATCATCTGGATAATCGGAACTGCCTGCTGGGTGGTCGGATCCATGCTTGCCATCCTGCTCAACGAGCTGCACCCACATTTCATTCCCAAAGTCATTGGCAACGGTTTGATCATGATGCATCCGCTGTTGCTGCTCGAAGGAATAAATAAGTTCCACGGTATTCGCAGGCGTTGGTGGGGCACGGAGCTTAACATCGCGCTGGTGCTGGCAGGCATGCTGTCCCTGTGCTATTTCGCCTATATCTCGGATAATCTTGCCGCACGGGCAGGCGGCATCAGTCTTATCCTGGCAGTTCTTTTTGCCCGCGTCTCCCTTGAACCGCTCATTCATGTCCGCTTCCACCGTTATTCCATTCAGTGGCTTTTGTCGGGCATTCTGCTGCCGTTGGTTGTACTGAATCTTGCGCGTACCGTGTACTACTTCACTCTCTCGCCTTTGGCAACGGTTTCCGACATGCTGGCCCATGATTACCTGCTGCGCTGGCTGGTATTTTACGGGATTATCGTCGAGCTGGTCATCGCCTACAGCTATCTGTCGCTAACCAGCGATCGCGTGGAGAAGGAACTTTTCCAAAGCAAAGAAAGTTATCGAGAGCTTTCGTCTTCCCTTCAGGAAAAGGTTGAAGAAGAGGCCAGGCGTCGCGTGTTACAGGAACGGCATCTGGCTCACCAATCGCGCCTGGCAGCCATGGGTGAGATGATCAGCGCCATTGCCCATCAGTGGCGCCAACCTCTGGCCACACTGGGCATGATTGTCCAGCGCACCTCCGCAGTAGGGAGCATGAAGGAACTGACGCCTGAATACCTGGCTGAATTCAAGGCCGGCGCGATGCGCCAAATCCTCTACATGTCCGACACCATCGAGGGATTTCGCGATTTTTATCGCCCGGAAAAGGAGAAAAAGCCTTTTTCCCCCTTTTCCTGTATAGCGGACTCTGTAAGGCTCTTCCAACCTCAATTTACCGGAAACGGTATTGCCGTCGCAATAAGCTGCGACGAATCCGACAACCGGCTTGTGAGCGGCTTTTCCAACGAATTCAAGCAGGTCATGCTCAACCTGCTGAGCAACGCCCGCGACGCAATTTTGGAAAGTCGCGCTGGTCGGGGAGAACCGGAAGAGGGGCGGATCAGCGTAACAATAACAACAGCCACAGGTGGCGATAATCTCTTGATTATAGACATCAGCGACAACGGCTGCGGCATATCCGCCGAAAACGCTGCCCGGATATTTTCCCCTTATTTCAGCACCAAGGATGAAAAGGGTGGCACAGGCATTGGTCTTTACATGTCGCGCATGATTGTGGAGAGCAGCATGGAAGGGCACATCACTCTGATTAAAAGCACAAAAGGAGCGACCTTCAGAATTGAACTGCCTCTGGAGGAACAGCCATGAAAGCACTAAAGAGTCTGACCATACTGCTTGCCGAGGACGAAGAAGAACTGAGGCGGCAGACCGCCGCGTTTCTGGAGCTGTATTGCAGCCGTGTCATCCAGGCGCCCAATGGGCGTGAGGCCCTAGCGCTTATCGATGAGCATCGGCCGGATCTGGTCTTAAGCGATATACGCATGCCGGTTATGGACGGTATTGAACTTGCCGTGTAGATGAAGAAGCTTGTGCCCGAGATACCGGTCATTTTTTGTACCGCCTTTACTGAAACAAGTTATCTGCTCAAAGCCATTGAACTGGGTGTGGCCGCGTTTGTGCGTAAACCGGTGGACACAAATGAGTTACTGGAAATAATGGTCAAGGCGGCCCTGCCGGTGCTCCAGCGACGTGAAATCCGCGATCTTTCCGATGAGCTGAGAGCATCCATGCGCGTACAAATAGGAGAATCGCCGGCCCAGATGGTCGTTGTGGAACAGACCGCCCGTGCTGCCCGCACATCGTTTAATATCCTGCTTGCAGGCGAAACCGGCACCGGAAAATCACGGTTGGCGAGCATTATCCACAACCTTAGCCCCCGCCGTGACGCGAGCTTTTTCACTGTGCAGATGGGGGCGCTGCCGTTGAATCTTGCCGAGAGTGAACTGTTCGGCCATGTCCGTGGCGCGTTCACCGGTGCTGACCGCAATCGGGCAGGGCTGGCGGAAGCTGCCGACGGTGGCACGTTATTTCTGGACGACATAGATGCCTGCCCGATCGAGCTACAGGTCAAACTATTGCGTTTCGTCGAAGCAAAAACGTTCATCCCGTTGGGCAGTACGGTAGAAAAGAAGGTGGATGTGCGCGTCATTGCCGCCAGTAACACAAATCTGGAGCAGGAGGCTCAGGCCGGGCGATTCCGCCAGGATCTCTACTATCGTCTGGCAGATACGGTCATCACGTTGCCATTACTGCGGGAGACGAAAGATGAAATTGAGCCTTTGGCAAGAAAGTTTTTGCAAGAGACGTGCGATGAGCTGGGCATTGCTCCTCCGTCGCTTACTGACGATGCTTTGAAACAGCTTGTGAATATGCCGTGGCCGGGGAACATTCGGCAGCTCAAAAGCGTTATCCGGCGGGTGATTCTGACGGCAGGAGAGACAATTACCGAAGCGGATATCACTGCCGTGTCCGCAACAGTTTTCATAACAGCAAACGGTCCCGCAGGCACGGACGCGCCTGTTTCTGTGCTATCGCTCCCGCCGTTTCCCTGCCGGATGGATAGCCTGGAAACCTGGGTGCTGGAGGAGGCTCTGCGGTATTGCCATGGCCAGCGGATGAAAACTGCCGCCATGCTGGGCATGAACTACTACACGTTCCGGCGGAAGCTCGAAAAACACGGCATCGCAATTGATGAAGAATAGCAGCTTCGCCCCCCCCCCCCCACTATCTATTTTAGCTATCTATTTTAGCTAGCACTATCAATTTTGCATACCTGAAAAATCCCCTTGGATAACGTAACATCCTGTATTTATGGTATATTCATATTTGGCACATCCTTTGCTAAGCAGCAAGTCATGCGAGCAAAATTAACCAAACAGAAGCCTCCGGAACAGACAGCACTCCTGTGTGAATTTTCACAACAGCCATTTGATGATTGCTATTGCCGCAACGTCAATGGGCGCACGGTGCCCAGCGTGGTGGAGTTCTGCATGGATAACTACCGGAAATGCTCCATCTATCGCCAGCATAAGCAGCAAAATCCGGCGCTCTGAATACTATTAAAAACCCCAAAGAAGGAGAAAATATTATGAAAAGAACAATACTGACTTTAATACTAATTGCAGCCTTTGGTCTGGCACCGCTGATCCCACTGGCCATGGCTCAGGACCAGCCTGCTGCAGCAGCAGCTCCGGCGCAACCGCAAGCTGCCGACATCAACAGAATTACGCAGGCGGCGGAAAAATCAGGGATAAAGGCCTGTAGCGGACGGATCAATCAGGTGTCCAATTTCCTCACTGGCGGCACTCCGGGTGTCGGCGCCATGATTTTCTTACCGCCTGCTAATCCTGATCAGCAACTGGTTTCCGTCTCAATGGAAATCCCGATCAAGGGCGCGGCTGCGGCTTATGCCAGCGCCAGCTTTGCCCCCAATCAAGCCAACGGCTGCGGCGGGATGTACGAAACAGTCGTGTACAGGCCGCAGAAATGTGACGTGGTGGCCAGCAAGAATTTTGGCACACTCAAAAAGATCGGCGCGCTATCCAAGACAATTTTTGTACTCGATGGCGGCTTAACAACGAAAATATTTTTTATGCCGGCAGGAACCGGCTGCATATCTATAAAGAAAGAAGTTATTCAGTAAGAAAAAATTCAAATAAATAGAGGAGAAATCATGAAAATAGAGCGAAAAATCAGAAAAGAGAAGATCAGAAAAAAGATACTGCGGGCGCTGACTATCGTGGCAGCCATTGGTCTGCTATTGGCACCGGCGAATCAGGCTGCGGCGGTTAGGACCGATTCCATTAGTGACTATGAAGCTGCAGGTTATATAAGGGTCAACAGCGACGGTGCACCTGCGAACGAAGGGTTCTACGTTCTAGTTGGTTATACGGGGGCTATTGATGGAACATCAATGTCATATGAGAGTTTCCAAAGTAACTCAGTTTTCTACGCTCTATCGGATAAGTTGGTTGTAAATCAGCAGCTTCAGGTGAACGATAATTTTGTCGTCAATAAAGCCACTACCTCCGAGATCATCCCAGGTTTCCCCATAACTATTTACACCCCTGCGTTCACGGTTAACTCCGACACTGGCAACACGCAAATCTCCGGAACATTGAGCGTCACCGGTGCAACAACATTGAGTAGCACGCTGGGCGTTACCGGACTCACAACGACCACAGGCGGCATCACTAACAACAATAAAGGCATCGCCGCAACAGGCGCGATCACCGGCGCTACCACAATCGGTGCCAGCGGCATAATTAGCGGCGTCGGCCTGGTAAGTACTGGCGGCATGAGCAACAGTGGTGGAGTTTTTGACAACAACAGTCAAGGGATCACCAACGCCGGCGCTATCGATGCAACGACAATAACAACATCCGGCTTGGCTACTCTCAACTCAGCAAGCGTGACCAACAACCTGACTGTCGGCGGCACAACCACCCTGACCGGCGAACTGACCGCCAACGGTGGCATTACTTCCGGTGCCATCCATGTCAATGACGGTACCAGTGGCGCCAACAACATATCCGGGGTGACAACACTCACCGCCGGAACAGTGAATGCGACGACCGGTAATATTACTGCGCTCAACAGCAGCACCATCAACAATAACGGCGCGTTGAACCAGACAGGCACTAGTACGCTGATAGGAACTACGAACATCAACACCTCGGGCACAGCCACCACGAACATCGGCACGGCGGGTGGGGCGACTAACATCGGGAGCGCTGCTTCGACCAATACGATTTTGGGTACAACCAATACGATTCAGGCCGGTGTTAACAAGATCGTGGTGGCAGCACCTTCCACGGGCAGCGGTGTACTCATCAGCGGCTCCACAAGCGGATCGGTTTCCAACGACACCGCTGGCAGGTTGGTGGGGGCGGTGAGCATTAGTGGAAGCGGCGGCGGTGCTAATTTGAAGGCGGATCCAGTCTGGACTCTCGTGGACGACGGCTTAACCTCTAAAACTAGCGGTTCTGTGACGTACAACAAAGACACAAAATTGGTCACAGATTCTTCAACGGGTGCCATCTATGACACAACGACAGGAGTCGGCAATTGGGCAGACGTTGCCATCATGTCCAACTCCGGCACGGCCGGTATCCGAATTAATGACTACGGCGTGCAAATCATCTCTGCTCCGGTTACGGGTAATCAGGTCGCCACCAATGACATCGGAACTTCTACCGGCAACGGTACCATCATCAACAACTTTGGCGGCGGTGGTGATGACGGCGGCACTGTAATCAACACCATCGGCAAGGGCGGAATTAACGGCGGCAAGGTCACCAACTCTATCGGTGACGGCGGCGCTACGACCACCACAGTGAATAACACCATCGGCACAGGCAGTAGCAGCAGCGGCACTGTGACCAACGACATTGGTCTGGGAGGTTCCGGTACCGGCCCCACGAATAACAACTTCGGCTCAAGCACCGGCGGCGGCGATGTCACCAACGTCATCGGCTCAGGAACTTTGGGTTCATCTACCAGCATAACCGCCAATACTATAGGCGCTGGCGGTGCAGGTACAACCAACAATAGCATCGGGTCGGCAGGCGTTGCTGGCAGCACGACAACTAACAGTTTTGGCACAGCCACCGCCGGTGCCGGAACGGTAATCAATAACATTGGCACAGGCGCAGGTGTTTCTACTACCAATATCGGCAACACTAACAAAGACACCACGGCGACTGTAAAGGGCGGCAATAGCACTTTGTCTATTGCCAACGATGCTGCCAACATGAATGTTAGCGGCGGCGGTTCTTTCTCGGCTGCGCCCACTTACGCGACCATGAGTGGCACCGGCACACTGGCTACAAACAGCACAGTGGGCAATACTTCCCATATCGGTGCTGGTGCGGTAACTGTCTTCAACGCTAACGCTGTGCAGACCATTGCTGCCAATACCACCATCCAGACGACCCTTTCGCCGACCGGCATTTTGGACGGCAAAAAGTACCAGAACAAGGTTAACGGCAATCTGTTCGTGGATGGCAATGTGTACATTAACGGTACGCTGGACTATGTATCGAGTAATTCGGCAAATACAACCGTTGTTGGAAACACGGGAACAAGCAAGCTGGTTGGCGCAACTGGTGGCACCACTGCCGGCACCGCTATTGTGATGAAGGACTCTGCCGGAACACAGACTGTGGTCGATGGCAACGGTAAGCTGACCAACGTCGTTACCACCGGCGCCGCTGAATCCACCGCTTCCATGACCCTTACTAACGGCGATGGCAATACCCACGGTGTCGTGGTTACGGAAACTCAAACGACTATATCCGGAGGAAGAAACTCCAGCGCACTAACCTTCCACGATGATGGCGCGACATTCTCCAACACTTCTAATGGCCTGCCGGTGCGTGTACACGGTGTTGCCGATGGCACAGATGATTTTGATGCGGTAAACTACCGTCAGTTGCGAAAAGCCTATATCGGCATTGCCTCTGTCTCTGCTTTATCTGCGCTGCCCGCCTTGAAGCCCGGAAGGAAATTTGGTATCGGCGCTGGTTATGGTTACTTTCAAGGTTCAAACGCCGTAGCCATTGGTCTAAAGGCAGCAATATGGGATAATCTCGATGTATCGGCAGGAGTGGGGCTGGGTTACGGAGAGAGCACCACTACCTTCACCACAAATGCGGGATTCATGTATAATTTTTAATCCGCAAGGTTAGAATATAGTCCCGGTGTGGCACGCCGGTACTCAGTATTCATTCTAACCCTGATTTTTCAGGTAGCAATTCCCAAGGCCGCCCCTTTCACAAGGGGCGGCCTACGTTTCTGCCAGCTTTGCCCCCAATCAGGCCAACGGTTGTGGCGGGATGTATGAAACGGTTGCGTACTAACCGCAGAAATAATGCAAAAATATTGCTTGATTTCCAACAAAAAAATGGTAAAATAATGGCACGTTATCTAAGTCTATTTTTGTACTGTACGGTGGCGGAACAACCAAGATATTTTTCATGCCGGCCGGCAGCGGCGGCGTGACGATAAAAAAGGAATTTGTTTTATAAGAGGGGTAGGCAACCCATCCTGGTTAAGGTGGATGTTCTACTGAATGAATGGGCAGTAATGCCATATTTTTCGAGAAGAAAAGGAGAAATAAAATGAAGAGGAATATTTTTTATGGGGGGGCATCATTAATTTGCTTGGCGTTAATGAGCATGTTTATGGTGAATTCAGCGTTTGCTACACCACTACTAGGTGAGACCGGAGGTAGCCCAAATATAAGCACCATTACAGCAATTGATACAATACGTATCACTGGGAATACCGATGACAGCGTAAACGAGGGTGTTATAATTAATTCTAATGGGACTGCTGCTGCAAGCAGTAGTATTTCAGTTCTTACTACTACCGGTGTGTCCATCAATAGCACAATCGGCACCGCCATCACCGGCACAACCAGCATCAACGCAAGTAACAATGCGGTAACGAACATCAACACCGGTACCAGCACCAGTGCTGTAACGATTGGTAATTCTGCAAATGCCACATACATCAACAGCGCTACCAACAACATCGGTGTTAATGCTTTCGCTACTGCCAACAATATCGGTACAGGTTCTGCTGCCAGCACCAACACAATCGGTAACACCACAACCACCACTACCGTAAATTCTTATGCCGGCGCAGGCTATACTACACTGAACAACACAACCTCCACCATGGGTACCAACGCAGCAGGGGATAATACAACTGGCGGTATGGTTAAAACTAACGCGACAACCGCAACAATTCGCGCCTCCAATAGCGGAACCATGGCTACCAATGGTTCTGACGGCACCATGGTAATCGGTGCCGGTGGTGGTTACACTGCTTACAATGCCGCGGAGAGTACTGGTACAAATACCATTGGTCACGTCGTGGACAGCAAGTCGTACACAAACAAAATCAACGGCAGTCTGTATGTTGACGGCAATGTGTATATTAACGGAACTCTGGACTATGTTTCCAGTAACTCTGCAAACACTACCGTTGTCGGTTCTTCCACGGGGACCAGTAACCTTGTTGGCGCAACTACTGCTACCAGTGCCGGCACTGCCATTGTGATGAAGGGATCTACAGGATCCCAGACTGAGGTAGATGTCAATGGCAAACTGACCAACACCGCCGTTGGCCATACTGCCACTGAATCCACCGCTTCACTGACCCTGACTAACGGCCTGGGCCAAACCCACGGTATCGTGATTACAGAAACTCAGACAACGATATCCGGCGGTAGAAGCTCCAGCGCAATGACTCTGCACGATGATGGTGCGACATTCTCCAACACTTCTAATGGCGAGCCGGTGCGTGTGCACGGAGTTGATGATGGTCTGGCGCCTTATGATGCCGTCAACGTGCGTCAACTGGGCGCCGGTTTGGCGATGGTTGCTGGTTTGGCCGCGCTGCCCCAGGTGGAGCCAGGTAAAAGATTTGCTATCGGCGTTGGTACCGGTGGTTATATGTCGCAGGTTTCCATTGCCGGCGGCATCAGCGCCCGCTTCCTTGAACGCTTTGTGGTTAAGGGTGGTTGCGCCTTTGTACCCGGCTACGACGGCCACACAGTCCCTGTATGGAACGCTGGTCTGCAGTATTCATTCTAATCCCTGATTTTTCAGGTGCAGTTCCCAAGGCCGCCCCCTTTTACAAGGGGCGGCCTTTTTTGTCTGTGTAAATAAATCTCTTGCAATTACTTTCAAGTTTGTATAGACAATTTCATCAAAGTAAGGAGGGACACATGTTTCATCGGATGATATTTTTGTTTGTCGTTGTTTTAGCTTTATTAGCAACCCAGGTGTTCGCGCAGGTAGCTCCGCAGGGCGCCCCACAGGCCGCTCCGCCAGCCGCCAGCGCTCCACCACCGCCGCCACAGGCGCAGCAGCAGGCACCAGTCCAATCAGCTACAAATGCTGTAACCCAGGCCGCGGTGCAAAAAGGTGTGCTCAACTGCGCCGGACGCATTAATCAGGTGGTCAATTTTTTAGGATTTACCAAAAATGCGGGAGCAGTGATGATGATGCCGCCTAACCAGCCCGACGCAAATCTGATCCCGATAGCCATGGAAATACCCATTCAAAACGGTGTGGCCTACGTTTCTGCCAGCTTTGCCCCCAATCAGGCCAATGGTTGCGGCGCCACCTATGATTCTGTCGTCTACTGGCCGCAGAAGTGTGACGTGATCGCCAACAAGAATTTTGGCACACTAAAAAGGATTGGTACGTTATCCAAGACCATTTTCATACGTGACGGTGGCGTAACCACCAAGATATTTTTCATGCCGGCCGGCAACGGCTGCGTGACGATTAAAAAGGAATTTGTTTTATAAGGTATAAACAATAGCATCGTACCGGTGCGTCCGGCTTTATTCGCCGCGTGAGGTCACGCGGCGAAAACTCTATTCCGCATAAGTTACCATGATTTTTTTCCGTTTGATTTTTCAACTCTTCCATGTTACACGTGAACCACGTGCGAATCAGGAGGGTTTCCATTGAAACAAAATATCACCATCAGCCTTGATAAGGACATGATCCGTGCAGGCAAGATGATCGCGGCTCAGCAAGGGACATCGCTGAATCGGATGTTGCGACTGGAACTGGAAAGAATCATCCAGAACGTAAGGCAATACGATATAGCGAAACAGAAGGCAATTGCCGCGATGAAGGCGGGCTTTAATTCCGGGATGGATCGCTACCCTTCAAGAGATGAACTACATGAAAGATAGGATATTTGTGGATACCAATATCCTCGTTTATGCGCACGACTTAAGCGCCGGAGATCGCCATGCCAAGGCTTCCGCCATAATGGAAAGCCTGTGGGAAGCGCAAACGGGGGTTATCAGTACACAGGTGCTTCAGGAGTTTTATGTCACCATCACGCGCAAGATCAAGAATCCTTTGAAGCTGGCTGAAGCACGAGAAATTATCCGGAATTATCTTGCATGGCCCGTGCAGGTCAATGATCCGGAGACGACTATCCGGGCTTCTGAAATCGAGGAAAAGAACGGTATCTCTTTTTGGGACGCGCTGATTGTTGCCGCTGCGCTGCGTCTGCAGGCGGGAAAAATAATCTCAGAGGATCTGAATTCCGGGCAGATCATTGAAGGCATCCTGATTGAAAATCCGCTGGCACGATTGTAGAAACTACTCACCTTCGTACAGGCCAAAATTGTGGTTCATTCCCTGAAATACGTAACATTATCAGGTTCATAGACTTTATCTGACTGTGCCACCGGCCAGTAAAATGAAATTTCAGTTAAAATTTCTTGAGTAATGATTTTAATGCTGGTATGACATGCCCGTTGTTTTGAAAAATTATTTTAAGGATGGTTACTTATGCAGAACCCTAACTTTAGTTCCGGCCCTTGCAGTAAGAGGCCAGCATGGAATATTGACGCGTTGAAGGGCGCCACAGTCGGTCGCTCTCACCGTTCCGCGCTGGGTAAAGAGAGAATTGTCAAATCCATAAGCGAAACAAAGAAAGTATTAAATATTCCGGCAGATTATCTGGTAGGCATCATGCCGGCTTCAGATACCGGCGCTTTTGAATGCGCCATGTGGAGTCTTTTGGGTCCCAAACCAGTTACCGTATTGGTCTGGGAAAGTTTTTCCGAAGGCTGGGCAACAGACATCGCCAAGCAACTCAAACTTAATCCTAAAGTTCTCAAAGCGGATTATGGGAAAATTCCTGATTTAAAATCTGTGGACTGGACAAACGATGTCGTGTTTGTCGCCAACGGCACAACCAGCGGCGTCAAGCTACCGGACTACAACTGGATCCCGGCTAACCGCGAAGGGCTCTCGCTTTGCGATGCCACCAGCGCCGCCTTCGCCATGGAAATAGACTGGAGTAAGATTGATGTTTTGACTTTTTCGTGGCAGAAATGTCTCGGTGGTGAAGCCGCGCACGGTATGATGGTTTTAAGCCCCAAAGCCGTTGCCCGTCTGGAATCTTATGATCCGCCCTGGCCCATGCCAAAAATCTTCCGCCTCAAGAAAAGCGGTAAAATCAACAAATCTATTTTCGATGGTGATGTCATCAATACTCCCTCCATGATTTGTGTTGAAGATTATCTTGACGCACTCGATTGGGCAGGTAAAATCGGCCTTGCGGGTCTCATCAAAAAAAGCCAGGCCAATCTGAAAGTTGTTGAAGACTGGGTAGCCAAAACAGACTGGGCGGAATTTCTGGCTGCCGATGCCAAAACTCGTTCTAACACATCCGTTTGCCTGAGTGTGACAAGCACCAAAGTCAATGCGCTTGCGGCGGATGAAAAAGGTAAATTCCTGAAAAGCATCGCTTCAGACTTGAGCAAGAAAAATATCGCCCATGACATCAACTCTTACAAAGACGCGCCTGCCGGGTACCGTTTCTGGTGTGGTCCGACAATTGAAGAGGCGGATCTCAAGATCGCGCTTGCGGAGCTGGAAAAAGTTTATGCTGAAAAAGTTAAAAGCCTCTAATTATTATTAAGGAGAAAGATATGAAAAAAGTATTAGTCAGTGATTCGATGGCACCCGAAGTTGCGGAAATATTAGGCAACGCACCGGGGATTAAAGTTGACGTCAAAACAGGCATGAAGCCTGAAGAATTAAAAGCGGTGATCAAAGACTATGACGCGCTGATTGTCCGATCATCTACCAAAGCTACAGCAGAAATAATTGAAGCGGCAACAAAGCTTTCCGCTATCGGCCGCGCAGGCGCAGGTGTTGATAATATTGATATCCCCGCTGCCAGCAAACGCGGCATTGTCGTGATGAACACTCCCGGCGGAAACACTGTGACGACAGCCGAACATGCCATCGCCATGATGGTGTCCCTTGCCCGTAAGATACCCCAAGCCACCGCTTCAATGAAAGCAGGCAAGTGGGAAAAAAGTAAGTTCATGGGTAATGAGTATTGCAACAAGACGTTGGGCATCCTGGGGCTCGGTCGTGTCGGCGCTGTTGTCGCTGATCGTGCCAACGGTCTTAAAATGAAAGTAATTGCCCATGATCCTTTCATTTCTCCGGATGTTGCCGCGCAAATGGACGTGACGCTTGTCAGCCTTGATGATATTTATGCCAACTCTGATTTCATCACGGTTCATTCACCTCTTTCCAAGGAAACAAGAGATCTGGTCAACGCGGATTCGTTTGCCAAAATGAAAAAAGGCGTATTCCTGATTCACTGCGCCCGTGGCGGAATCGTCAACGAAAAAGCTCTTTATGACGCGCTTAAATCCGGTAAAGTTGCCGGCGCGGCAATTGACGTTTTTGAAGAAGAGCCGACTAAAAATATGGAATTAATTGCTTTGGATAATGTTATCTGCACGCCGCATTTGGGCGCGTCCACCGATGAAGCACAGGTAAGCGTTGCTATTGCTATCGCTCATCAGATTGCCGCCTACTTTGCCACAGGCGAAATTAAAGGCGCGGTCAATTTCCCCTCTGTCAGCGCGGAAATAATGACGGTTATCCGGCCTTATCTTGATCTGGCCGAAAAGCTGGGGACATTCCAGGCGCAATTAATCACCGGCGCCATACAGGAAGTGAAGATCGAATACAGCGGAGAAATTCTCAATCACAATGTCGCCCCGATAACTATTTCTCTGATCAAGGGCCTGTTGGAACCGGTTTTAACCGAAGCTGTCAATTATATTAATGCTCCGATTATTGCCAAAGAAAGAGGCATCAAGGTTATTGAATCTAAAAGCAGTGAAATCAAAGATTACACCAATATGATTACGCTGAGTGTAAAAACATCAAAAGAGACAAGCATCACTGCCGGTGCGTTATTCGGCAAACATGATCCGCGAATTGTGCGCATTAACGAATTTTCCGTGGAAATCGTTCCCGAAGGCTTCATGCTGGCAGTATCCAATGACGATAGGCCTGGTGTTATTGGAAATCTGGGAACCACTCTTGGTGAAAATAAAGTAAATATTGCCCGCCTGCATTTAAGCCGTGATCCTCAGGCAAAACAAGCGCTGGTTATTTTAAATACTGATTCGGCAGTGGGCACTGATGTTTTGGAAAAATTGCGGAAATTGCCCCATGTAACCTCCATCAAACCGATCAAAATGTAAGGATTATTTATGTCCAATGTTGCAGTTGTAGGCACTCAGTGGGGCGATGAGGGCAAAGGGAAAATTGTTGATTTATACACAGAAAAAGCGGATGTAGTTGCGCGTTTTCAGGGTGGGAATAATGCCGGCCATACGCTGGTTGTTCAAGGTCGAAAAACTATTTTGCATCTGATTCCTTCAGGAATTTTGCATGACCATAAAATTTGCATTATCGGTAATGGTGTTGTTTTTGATCCCGTTGTTTTTCTTCAAGAAATAGAGGAATTGCAGCAGGGCGGACTTTTACCGCCCAACACTAAGCTTTTTATCAGCGAAAAAGCTCATTTAATCATGCCTTACCACCGCAGCATAGATCAGGCACGTGAAGCCAGGGCATCTGGTAAAAAAATCGGCACGACAGGCAGAGGAATTGGTCCGGCATACGAAGATAAAGTTGCCCGAACGGGAATCCGTGTGGGTGATCTTTATGAAGAAGATTTGTTCCGGGAGAAATTGCGACAAAGCCTGGAAGAAAAGAACTTCTTACTGGTAAATTACTTTAAGGATAAGCCGCTTGACGAGAAAGAAATAGCCACCCAATATTTAGCCTATGCCCAAAAGATCAAGCCTTATGTGGCGGATACTTCACTAATCCTGGATCACGAAATAAAACAGGGAAAGAAAATTCTTTTTGAGGGAGCACAAGGTTCTCACCTTGATGTCGATCACGGAACGTATCCTTATGTGACTTCTTCCAATACAGTTTCCGGCAATGCTTCCTGCGGCAGCGGCATCGGGCCTAATGCCATAAGCACTGTAGTAGGAATTTGCAAAGCATACACCACAAGAGTCGGCGAAGGCCCTTTTCCCACAGAATTACAAGACGATATCGGCAATCACATGCAGCAGGTAGGCCAGGAATTCGGCGCGACAACCGGCCGTAAACGCCGTTGCGGCTGGCTGGACATGGTACTTGTGCGTCAGGCAGTTCGAGTCTCGGGTATTACCGCGCTGGCCATTACTAAACTGGATGTTTTAACCGGTTTGAGCAAACTGAAAATCTGCGTCGGCTATAAATCCGCAAGCGGTGAGTTTTCTTACGCCGCACCGGCCAGTATGCGCGTGCTTTCTGCGTGTCAACCAATTTATGAAGAATACGACGGCTGGAAGGAAAATATTCTTGACGCACGCGATATAAACGATCTGCCGGCCAATGCCCGAAAGTATCTGAAGCGGTTGGAAGAACTGGCGGAAGCCAAAATTGTTCTTGTATCCGTGGGCGCAGGACGCGAGGAAACAATACTTCTGGAAGATCCTTTCCATAAATGACTTATTGTTCTTGACACACGCCGCCCTAGCTGCTAAGAGGGCAGGTTCAAAATAATCACTCAGACGGGCTGTTAGCTCAGCGGTAGAGCAGCGGACTTTTAATCCGTTGGCCGAGGGTTCAAATCCCTCACGGCCCACCAACAAAATCAAGGGGTTACAAGCCACAAAGATGGTTTGTAACCCTCTTTTTTTGGCTATTGTGATAAATTTGCGATAACCGGTTTACGGAGGTTATCCATAACCTCAATGGCAGACCTGAGAGTCTCAGGATAATGGTGTGCATATCGTTGAACCATAGTAATACTTTCCCATAGCAAAGCATGAAAGAAAACTACCGGACATAAATTGAATTATTTTTTGTCCGGTAATAAAGTATAGTCAAAACTGCATAGTTGACAAATAGTTCAATTTGTTATCTGCTTATTTTGCGAAAATCATTAGGAGGAATAAATATGCGTAAAGGCATCTGTAAAGGAATAGCGATAGTATTGTTATTAGCAATGTCAATTTTATCTCAGTCATGCACCGATGCTAAATGCCTAGCAGATAAAACAATATGCACATTCGATTGTCCGTCAACAATTGGATTGAAGCAAGCTTGCGAACAAAAGTGCAATCTTTTATATGACATTTGCAGAAAATAAAAATGATACTTTTGTGAAGGATGTTCATTAAGCGTGATCTAAAAACTCCATCACTTTTTTTGAAAGGGGTGCTTCCTGAAGTCAATAGAAATGAGATTACAAGAGATATAGAAGCTTCAAACAGTATTCATCGATGTAAAAAATACGGTTCCTTTTTAGTTCCGCCTTAGGTAACATTTAATCTTGAATGAGCACGGCAGGATGTTGCCGGCAAGCCAGTAATAAAGTCAGAGGCTCCAGAATTAGATATTTTTATTTGTAATTACCATTGGTTGTTTCTCTCCCAACATCGGCATATTCATTGGTCATTTGGTCGCTATCCCAGGCATGATCATTGAGAGTGGGGTTGACTTCTCTGTCGCTTGTCAGCAATTGTTCTTGAAGTTGAATCTGCTCGCGGGTATTAAAAATATATGTATCCTGATTATGCCGGTGTTGTGCAAGCTCATGCATTGCCGCTTCATCATATTTGATAAAGTTCTGGCCGGCGCGCGTCGCGCTATATTTGCGAACACCCAGTTTGACCAGGACATCAATACCGAGCCGCACGGAGGTGTCTAGCGATTCGCGATAAATATCTTTAACTCCCATATCGAGAAGTTCATAGGCATCCAGGCGGCTTTTGGCACGCACCATTATCGTAAGATGGGGAAATAATTTTTTCGTTTTTTCAACCAGATCAGAATTAGTTTCTGGTGAATCAATCGCGGCAATCAGAACTTTCGCCTCCTCGGCGCCGGCTGATTTGAGAATATCAATACGTGTCGCATCCCCATAGAAAACTTTAAACCCCATTTTTCTTAACAGATCGACACGATCAGAATCATTATCCAGAATTGTCGCAGAAATTCCGTTTGCCCGCAGAAACCGGCCAAGAGTAGAGCCAAAATGCCCGAACCCGGCAATTATCACGGGATTGGAAACATCAATATCATCAGCTTCTTTTCCTTCATTTTCTTTAGTCCCGCAACGTGGCTCAATAAACCGCTCATTGACAAGCAGCAGCAAAGGCGTGACCGTCATGCTGATTGCCGTGACACCCATCAATATATCTGTCCACTGAGAGGATAGAATATTGAGTTGGGAAATAAAGGAGAAGAGGACAAAGGCAAATTCTCCCACCTGTGAAAGCCCCAAGGCAAATAAAAGATTTTGATCAAAGCTCAGCCGCGAAAGTTTTCCTGTAAGAAATAGCACACCGGCTTTGATTCCGACGATTCCGCAAACCAGGGCAGCGATTCTTAATGGATTGTTGAAAATCAGACTAAAATTAATCGAAGCGCCGACGGAAATAAAAAACAAACCAAGAAGGATTCCTTTAAACGGTTCAATGTCGCTTTCCAGTTCATGCCGAAACTCGCTGTTGGCCAGCACTACGCCTGCCAGAAAAGTCCCCAGCGCGGGGCTCAGGCCCACAAGCATCATGACATAGGCGGTACCGATGACGATCAGCAGCGCCGCAGCGGTGAACAATTCCCGCAAATGAATCCGGGCAATAAAGCGCAGGAAGGGGACCATCATCAAGCGCCCGCTCAGTATTACCAACCCCACCGCGCAAAGCAGCGTCAGTGTTTGTGCCCAACCGGGAAGTCCCGAAAGAAGTGCTAAATTTCCGGTAGCCGGTGCGTGAACAGAGGAAATAGCTAAAAGTGGCAGCAGCGCTAAAATAGGAATAACGGCAATATCCTGAAAAAGCAGTACGGCAAAAGAGCTTTTACCCGACTCGGTCTTGGTTAATCCCTTTTCCCGGAGCGTTTGCATGACAATTGCGGTAGATGACATGGCCAGTGCCAAACCGCACGCAAGTGACGCTTGCCAGCTAAACCCGATAAAGATAAAAACCGCAAAAATAAGTACCGTTGTTGTGCCTAGCTGCACAGAACCTGTTCCCAAAATGAGATTGCGCATGCGCCAGAAATTGGAAGGTTCCAGCTCCAATCCAATGAGAAACAGCATCATCACCACGCCGAATTCGGCAAAATGCAGAATGTCCTTTCCTTCCTGCCCGATAAAACCAAGAAAAAAAGGACCGATAATTATCCCGCCTAACAGATAGCCCAGCACCGATCCCATCCCCAGCTTTTTGGCGATAGGAACAAAGACCACAGCGGCTGCCAGATATATTAACGCGTCATGTAAAAAGATATTGCTCATGATTTGGTAAGTCCTCTTGCAGGCAAAAGCCAGTCATTGAGATATTCCACTTTTTTTATGGCTTCGATATCAAAATCACTGTTTACCAATCTGCCTAAAAGTGATGAATAGAGAGCAACATGATGATTAAGTTCCTCGTCGGCTAATAAATGAGTGCCCTGCACGGCAAACGGTGGCAGATAAACCATTTTACACAAAGTGGCCGTCTGTTCGAAAGGCACAAGAAATTCCCTGATCGTAAAACGATTGTATCCACCAGGGCTATAAACCTCCCGCGTTCCGCCTGTAGTAATAGCATTAAAAATAATTTTGTTTTTCAGGAAATTACCATCTTGACCATGCGCCCAGCCGTATTCCAGCACCAGATCAATCCATTGCTTAAGCAGGGCGGGAGCGCTGTACATGTAGAAAGGATGGTGCCAGATAATGACTTCGTGGGCTGCCAGCAGTTCTTTCTCGCGATTTATATCAATATTGAAATCGGGATATTGCTCATACAGGTCATTTAAGGTGACACCCTCGCGCGCTCCGATATTTTTGAGCAACGCGCGATTAGTTTTTGATTTCTCAAAACGTGGATGAGCAAAAAGGATAAGAATATTGTTCATAAAATGTCACCAATTAATTATAGAATGATAAGCTTTTAGCACATTTAAAGATAGAGTTCTTTAACTTTTTTATTTACAAATTATAATGAAAGAGATACAAAATTGACAAATATTAGCAAATTGATCAGGAGGGTGAAGATGAAAGTTCTGGGCATTATGGGAAGTCCGCGGGTAGGCGGTAACAGCGATATTCTTCTGGATGAGGCTCTGGCTGGCGCGAAAGCTGTCGGTGCGGAAGTCGAAAAAATTATTCTGGATAAAAAGAAAATTGCCGGCTGCAAGGACTGCAAAAAGTGTAATGAAACAGGCATCTGCGTGCTTAAGGACGATATGCTCGAAATCCATAAAAAGATTCTGGAAGCGGATGCCATTATTCACAGCGTGCCCGTTTACTTCTGGTCCATGACGTCGCAGATGAAAGCTTACCTCGACAGATGGTGCGCCTTCTTTGACGCCGAGTGGCGTTGGCAGAAAGCTTACTATCCCAAGATGAAGGGCAAACGCATTGGCCTGATTACAGTCTGTGGCGATCCGAACGTCCACACGGCTGACCCTATTGTTCTCAGCTTTAAGTCAACTGCGGAAATGACGAAGCTTACCTGGCTGGGAGCCGTCATGACCTCTGCTAATGATAAGGGAGACATTAGCAAGGACGAAACGGCGGGGAAGCAGGCGATGGAATTGGGCAGAAGAGCAGCTACGCCCTGACTAATACAGGCAATCCGCTATTCGTTTAGGATGGAAAATGTTATTAGTCCTCATTTCTTTTAGTGTTATCATCGTGATCGTCTTTTTTGCCATCAGGCTTTATAATCGGCTCATTCGCGGTCGCAATGACGTGAAGAATGCCTGGGGCGCGATAGATGTGCAGCTCAAAAGGAGGCATGATCTGATTCCCAACTTGATCGAGGTCGTCAAAGCCTATGCTTCCCATGAAAGGCAGACGCTGGACGCGGTTATTCAGGCAAGGCAGGAGGCCATAAAATCTTCAGGAAGAATAGAGGCACGGGCGAAGTCAGAAAACGCTTTGAGTACTTTACTGCGGTCCCTCCTGGCGCTTGCCGAAGCATATCCAAACCTCAAGGCCAATGAAAGTTTTATTGCCTTGCAAACCGAATTAGTAGCGACTGAAAATAAAATTGGCTTTGCCCGACAGTATTACAACGATAATGTTCTGCGCTATAATAATTGCGTGCAAACTTTTCCCGGCAACATAGTTGCCGGTATGTATAGCTTTCGGCTGGAACCGTTCTTCCAACTGGAGAAGGCAGGAGAGAGGGAAGCTCCGCAGTTTAAATTATAATTAGATTATACCGGTGTGCATACTCAACACGGGTAAGATAAAGGGGGTTTTATGACAGAGACAATAAGCAATATCGGATGGTCCATAGTTTTTTCACTAATCGGCGGTTTGGTCGGCATGGCATTGGTGCTTGCAAGTTCAGCCCTCATACCTAAACTAATGGACAGGTTGACCCCGAACATTGATGAAGAGAAGGAAATTCTCCGGGGCAATACTGCCGTGGCGGAATACTTTGGCAGGATAGTGGGAGCCTGTATTATCGGATTGAGCATTGTTGTTGCCGCCGCGGTATTGGGCGGGATAATAGCGGCGCTCCATTAGGCCATACCGATATGATTTCTAATCAATATTGAGGAACAGTTATATGAAAAAGTGGACTGTTGCGGCAATTATAGTGCTTTGCATTTTTGCTTCTTCTCCTGCCTTTGCGCGTGGTGGCGGCGGTTGCCTCGCGAAGGGAACACCTGTACTGACACCCTCAGGTACTATCGCCATTGATAAGCTCCGCGTGGGTGATCCGGTCTGGAGTATCCGGGCAGGAAAGCTGCAAAAAGCTACTGTCCAGGCGCTGACTGAAGTTCATCCGGATAATTATCTGGAAATTTCCACAGGAGAAAACACGTTCCTTATCACACCGGAGCACCCGGTAATGGTGGCCCAGGGTGAATTTCGTGTCGCGCGGTTACTTCAAGTGGGAGATAATATTTATCAAATTCAAGAAGGCAGCCTTCATGCTGTGCGCATTAAATCTGTTAGCTCTATCCAGTCCAAACAACCTGCCTATAATCTGCTTGTAGTCCCGGGCGGGACGTTTATTCCCGCCAATATTGTCGTTCACAATAAAGGCTGCTTCCTGCCGGACAGCGAAATTTTGAAGGCTGATGGCACAGCAATTCGTATCAGCGGCGTAAAGCGCGGCGATGAATTATTGGCCTATTCGCCGGAAGGTAACATTTTTCATACAAAGGTCAAAGCGATTATTAGCCATAAAGTGGATGAGTACATTGTGCTTAAGACCG
>JBAXON010000019.1:0-21601 GCA_037133255.1 Deltaproteobacteria bacterium | reverse complement strand
TCCCTTTTAAAATTTAAATGCAGCAAAGTATAGGGTGGCTATTTTTTTTTGTCAAGGAATAGTTGGAATTAGGGATAGTTGTGATCGAGTAGTTAAATAAATGCCCTCTGTAAACAGCTGAGAAAATTCGGTTGCCTGCCCTTGACAGAGGGTATGCCCGTAAATATATTAGCCACGCTTTTGGGAAGGATATTCAAAAAGAGTTATGGGTGGGTAAATATGGAAGATCACATTATAAAAATCTTTAAGGAAAGTATCCGTGTCAAGGAAGCTTTCGTTAATGAAAATCTCAGTAAGCTTGTTAATATTGTCGAGGCGGTAACCGCCGCGCTCAAAGCAGGAAGCAAGATTTTGATTTTTGGTAATGGTGGTTCGGCTGGCGACGCGCAGCACCTTGCGGCCGAATTTGTAAACAGATTTGTGATTGAACGACCACCCCTTCCGGCCATCGCCTTGACTACCGATACATCAGTCATTACGAGTATCGGCAATGATTATGATTTTTCCGAAATATTCAGCAAGCAAATCAGGGCGATAGGTCAGTCAGGCGATATTGCCTGGGGCATTAGTACCAGTGGTAATTCTGCCAATGTTTTAAAGGCACTGGAAGTAGCCAAAAAAATGGGATTGGTTACGGTAGCTTTTACCGGAAAGGATGGAGGGCAGATCGCGAAAGTTGCTGATTTATCAATTAATGTCTCTTCATCAGTTACAGCGCGCATTCAAGAAGTTCATATTACAGCAGGACACGCAATCTGTGATCTGGTTGATATAAAGCTTTTCCAGAAACCGGATTTGAAATAATCAAATTATTCTGAGGTCATAGTGAAAACAGTAAAGAAAGAGCATAAAGAACATAAAGAGCTAAAAGAAGAAATTGATGAGCAAGGTCAAGGGGCGGATGCCTCTTCCGGCGACGATGGCGACAAAGAAGTTCCTGCCAAAAACGAGGACATGAAGGAAAAAGAAGAATCAGTTAATTACGACAAGTATCTTCGCGCTGTCGCGGATTTGGAAAATTATAAAAAGCGGTCAATTAGAGAAAAAGCCGATATAATTAAATATGGCAAGGAAGAAATCATAAAAGACATTTTGCCATTTGTGGACAGCCTGGATCGGGCTCTGGATCATGCGGACAGTTCCGATGTACAAGCTTTCAAGGAAGGCATAAGGCTGATTCAGGAACAGCTCTTAAGTTGCCTTAAAAAACATGGTGTGGAGAAAATAGACAGTATCGGTCTGAATTTTGATCCTAACTTTCACGAGGCACTGATGCAGGTTGAAAGTGAAGAACATGAGGAAAACAAAGTAGTTAATGAAGTCGAAAAAGGTTATTTATTAAATGGCAGGCTTTTGAGGCCATCTAAGGTTTGTATATGTAAAAAGATGAATAAAGAAAATAATGTGTGTGAATAACAAGCAGACAATGGAAAATAAGGAGGAGTCAAATGGGAAAAATTATTGGAATTGATTTAGGAACAACAAATTCTTGTGTTGCTATAATGGAAGGGGGCGACCCTGTTGTTATATCCAATCAGGAAGGCAATCGCACGACGCCTTCTATTGTGGCCATTACGGAAACTGGTGAGAGGTTGGTAGGTCAGGTTGCCAAAAGGCAATCCATAACAAACTCGGAAAATACAGTTTATGCGGTAAAAAGACTGATCGGTAGAAAATACAGCTCTAAGGAAGTTCAGTATGATATAAAAATTATTCCTTATAAAATAACAGAAGCATCCAATAGCGACGCGCAGGTCACTGTGAGGGGCAAGAATTACTCGCCGGCAGAAATATCGGCGATGATTTTAACCAAGATGAAACAAACAGCTGAAGATTATTTAGGAGAAAAGGTAACAGACGCCGTTATTACTGTTCCCGCTTATTTTAATGATTCACAAAGGCAGGCAACAAAGGACGCGGGCAAGATTGCCGGTCTGAATGTATTGCGTATCATTAATGAACCCACGGCGGCGGCTCTTGCTTATGGTTTGGATAAGAAAAAGGAGGAAAAGATTGCCGTTTTTGATTTAGGAGGCGGCACGTTTGATATATCAATTCTGGAATTAGGTGATGGTGTTTTCGAAGTAAAATCAACCAATGGTGACACGCATCTGGGCGGTGAGGATTTTGATCAGCGCGTCATGGATTATCTGGTCGCTGAATTCAAGAAAGATCAGGGAATTGATCTGCGCAGCGACAAAATGGCTTTGCAGCGACTCAAAGAAGCGGCGGAAAAAGCGAAAATGGAGCTTTCCACCGCGCTGGAAACAGATATCAATCTGCCGTTTGTAACAGCTGACGCTTCCGGTCCCAAGCACATGAACATAAAACTTTCCCGTGCCAAATTAGAATCTTTGGTCGAAGAGTTAATTAACAAAGTGGTAGGTCCCTGCCAGACCGCGATTAAAGATGCTAATTTAAGCACAAAAGATATTGATGAAGTCGTTTTAGTAGGCGGCATGACGAGAATGCCGCGCGTCCAGCAGAAGGTAAAAGAAATCTTCGGTAAAGAGCCACACAAAGGTGTTAATCCGGATGAAGTTGTTGCTGTCGGCGCCGCCATTCAGGGCGGAGTTCTAGCTGGAGATGTGAAAGATGTGTTGCTTTTGGATGTCACGCCTCTGTCTTTAGGCATTGAAACTTTAGGCGGAGTAATGACCAGACTCATCGAGAAAAACACGACAATACCCAGTAAGAAAAGCCAGACTTTCTCCACGGCAGCCGATAATCAGCCTGCTGTGAGCATTCATGTGCTTCAGGGTGAGCGTCAAATGGCAGGCGATAACAGAACACTAGGCCGCTTTGAACTGGTAGGTATCCCGCCGGCGTCGCGCGGAGTGCCACAGATTGAAGTTACCTTTGATATTGATGCCAACGGCATCGTGCACGTTGGCGCTAAAGATCTTGGTACCGGCAAGGAGCAGAGTATTAAGATTACCGCGTCTAGTGGTTTGAGCGACGAGGAAATCCAAAAGCTGGTTCGAGATGCGGAGGCGCACGCGGAAGAAGATAAAAAGCGCAAAGAGCTGATTGAAACAAGGAATTCCGCCGATTCTCTGGTTTACGGCGTGGAGAAGAATATCAAAGAATTTGGAGATAAAGTCGATGCCGCGGAAAAAACCAAAATTGAAGAAGCAATTGGCCTTGTGAAAAAATCTCTGGAAGGCGATGACGTTGAAGCCATTAAGAAAGCTCAGGAAGAGTTAATGAATCTTTCTCATAAATTGGCAGAGGCAATGTATGCCAAAACAGCCGGTCCCCAAGGCGGGCAGGGTGATCCCGGTGGAGCGGATGCCGGAGCCGGGCAGGGAGCGGCAGGGCAGGCTTCAGGTAAAAAGGATGAGGATGTAGTAGATGCCGATTTTGAAGAAGTAAAATAACAAGGTAATTTTTAAAGCCCGAAATCATAGATATGGTTTCGGGCTTTTTTTGTCTGTTTTTTTGTTTTTTTGTCTCGACCGACGCAGGAAAATATTATAGTATAAAACCAGAGAGATTATGGATAGATTTAAACTGTGCAAAAAAAATATTGTTGTCGCGCTCTGTGGTTTAATTTGTGTAATTGCGCCATTATCATCGTTATTTGCCGCGGAAAAGCCATACGCAATCCCCTCCGCGCAATCCGGATGTCAGGCGATTCTTCTAACCAATGAAGATTACTTGCCTGCGTTAATCAAGGGTATTGACGAAGCGCAAAGCGAAATCTTCATATCGATATTTTCTTTTAAAGCAGGCGTTCACAAAAACAGTTATCCCGATCGTATTTTAGGGCATTTGGCCAAAGCGGTAAAAAGAGGCGTTGATGTTAAAGTTATCTTAGAAGCAACTGGCAGACTTAATGATGAACTAAATACTCAAAATAGACAGACAGGGAACCTTCTGAAAGAAAAAGGCGTGAAGGTCTATTTCGATTCGCGGCGCACCACAACTCATACAAAGATGATTGTTATTGATGAAAGAATGCTTATTTTAGGCAGCCATAATCTAACACAGTCAGCCCTGAAGTATAATAATGAAATTTCTATAATGCTTTCAAGTCCTGATTTAGCCAAAGGCGCTCGGGATTATATGCTGAAAATTATCATGGAGGAAAAATGAACATTAACCTAATATTGACCAGGATGTCCATTTTACTATTGGTCATTCTATTTATGGGCTGCGCAAAAATATCCGCCATTTCCGAAAAGCCTGCAGAGCTTCCACCTGCCGGAGAGACAAGAACTCAAAAAAATATCCAGCTCCCGCAGGAAAAACCATCTGAAGTTAAACCGCCGGAAGTCACTGTGCCAAAAGAAGAACCGCCTTCACTCAAACCTCTTTGGGGAAAGGTTGACCGCAATACATTAGGGTGT
Organism: Deltaproteobacteria bacterium; assembly: GCA_037133255.1. Taxonomy (GTDB): domain Bacteria; phylum Desulfobacterota; class Syntrophia; order Syntrophales; family Smithellaceae; genus FEN-1160. The sequence goes on along the minus strand of JBAXON010000019.1, from coordinate 17,249 downwards.
GTGCTTCCTTTATCCGGAGCTTACGGCGTTGAAGGAAATAAGGCATTTGATGCGATTTTGCTTGCGGCGGGAATATTCGATCCGGCATCTAAAACGCCGTGGAAGGTGATTGCCGCTGATTCCCGCGGAGAGCAGGAAGGAGTAAAAGAAGCCATAGCGCGCTTGGCCAATGATGAAAATGTTATGGCGATTATTGCTGTGGTTGGTACGCCCGAAGCAACTGATGCCGCGCTTGCGGCCGAAAAATGGAAAGTACCTCTGGTGCTAATAACCTCCAAAGAAGGTATTACAGAGGGAAGCCAATATGTTTTTCAGCATTTTTTAACCCCGACGCAGCAAATTCGAGCACTTACAAAATATGCTCTGGATAATTTGAATTGTGCGATATTTTCTGTTCTATATCCTAAGGATCGTTATGGCGCGGAAATGGTAAAAATTTTCCGCGAAGAAGTCCAAAAAATTGGCGGCAGGGTGGAGACGGCAGTTCCCTACAGTAAGACGCAAAGTGATTTTACAGCTGAGATCGGTAAAGTTACAGGCAACAGGCCAACCTCCGGAGATAAATTTAATCCCCAAAAAAAGTCGGGAGCCCCAACTCCATTATCCGTTAATTTTGAAGCTCTATTTATTCCTGATTCCTATCTGCGCGTAAAAATGATTGCAGAACAACTTACTTTTTATAATGTAAATAGTTTTTACCTTTTAGGAACAAGTTTGTGGAATTCTCCTGATTTGCTGAAGAAAAATTCTGAATACCTGGAAGGTGCCTTCATTGCGGACAGTTTTTGTAATATCAGCTATTATCCGGAAACGAATAATTTTGTTGATATTTATTATTCCGCGTATAGCCGTGAACCTGAATACATTGAAGCGCTGGCTTATGATTCCGTCGGAATGATCTTGAAGGTTCTGGAAAAAAATGACGTAAATACGCGCCGCGATTTCGTCTCCGCTTTAACCGGATTGAAAAATTACAAGGGAGCAACAGGCGCTACATCTTTTAATACCGATAGAGTGTCACAGAAAGTTGCGTTTATTTTAAAAGTGACAAACGGCAAGCTGGAGCAGGTAAAGTAGGAATACAGGTTGAAGGCTGAAGACTGAAAAGGTTATAGTTGGGAAAATGAGAATATTGCTGACTAATGATGATGGGATTTATGCCCGAGGGCTGAGCGCTCTTTACGAAGAATTATCTCAGGAAGCCGAATGCCTTATTGTCGCGCCGGAAACCGAACAGAGTGCTGTGGGACATGCTATAACAATTTCCCGTCCTTTGATGGTAAGGCGCGCCATGAAAAACGGCAGTTTTTTGGGCTATGCCGTTTTAGGAACACCTGCCGATTGTGTTAAAATAGGCATCAAGGAATTAGCGGAAAAACCGGTGGATCTGGTTGTCTCCGGGATTAATCGGGGCTCTAACGCGGGCATCAATGTGATTTATTCAGGAACTGTATCTGCCGCGACAGAAGCTTTAATTCTGGGCATACCGGCGATAGCTATTTCTCTTGATACTCATAAGGAAGCTGATTTTACTTACGCGGCCAAATTCGCGCGTAAAATGGTTCGGCTGATTATTAACAATCCGATTATTCAAAGCAGTGCTATAAATGTTAATATCCCCTGTCTTCCTGCCGAACAAATAAAGGGAGTGTGTGTTGTCCGTCAAGGCAAGACCAACATTATCGAGACTTTTGAAAAAAGAGTTGATCCGCGAGAAAACACGTATTACTGGATCTCCGCCGGTTCCGCATCCGCAAGTGATGCAGGGGATAATGATGTTGCCGCTTTAGCCGCAGGCTTTATTACAATCACACCACTTCAATATGACTTAACCAGATACGATTTGATGGACATCCTGCAAGAAATTGTGAAGCAGAGCAATATTTAGATATGCTCAGTGGCTTTTTACCACAATCCTCTCTAGCCGTGTATTGGGCAAATCCTTATTTCACATCCATAGCGCGAAGACGCACGCCTTCGATTCTGGCAATCTCACTCATGAGTACATAGCCCATTCGGGGTTGCTTCTTCATAAGGCTGGTAAGCGCGGCATTATTCAACTCAATCAGATAAGTTTCTTTAAGAATAACCACGTCCGCTCTGGCGGGCAGTTTATCAAGAAACTCGATCTCACCGACAAGAGCTTGCCCTGGAAATGAAGTTACGAAAATTCCATTTACCCTAACCTCGGCCTGACCTTCGAGAATGACGAACATTCTGTCCAAGGGTTTCCCCTGCTCGATAATGAGTTCACCTTCTTTGCAGAGCCGCAAAGTTGCCACGGATATAAGCGCGGTTCTCTCCTTATCGGTAAGTCCCGTAAACAGTTTGGCCTGCCCCAGAGCCTTGGATACCTCCAATGTCTTTGCCTTGTCTGCGGCAAACGAATTGCCTGCAAAATTCCCGAACACCACAATAACAAACAAAATTGCCAAAAATAAACGTGCTGCTAGTCCATTAGTCATAAATTTATCTCCCTTGAGTTAGTATTATTATAAAGTTCTGCATAACTTATTATCCCCTCCGCTGTGCTTCGGGGATAATTCGACCATCAAGTTTCAGTGTCGCAGATGCCCCTTAGGGTACACTACGTTTCTGAAACTTGGGTCTCATTACCTTGTGAGCAGGATCGGAATAGGGCTTTTGCGGATAACGTTAGTAGTCGTGCTGCCCAAAAATAATTCTCGCAGACGATTATGACCGTAGGCACCCATAACCATTAATTCAATTGATCCTTCCCGGATAAACTTGAGAATCTCTTCCGATTCTTTACCCTGCAAAACAACCATTTCGCAATCAGCACTGCATTTTTCCGCGAGCTTCTCTGCTTCCGTGCAAAGCTTATCAGCCTTTTTAGCATCGGCGGTGATCATCACAACTGTCAGCGGCCATGAGGCTTGGGCGGAAATTTCTAAAGATAATTTCAGAGCTTTTTTTGCAGGTTCACTACCATCATAGGCAATGCCCATGCTTTCTATTTCGTAAAATTTTTCTGGGGTGATCATTACCGGTTTCCCGCAATTACGAGTGACAGATTCAGCAACAGTCCCGAGAAGTCCGCCCTCTTTCAGATGAAAATGTTCTCCCTTTTTGGCCATTAAAACTACATCCACGTTCTGAGCTTCTTCCATAATTATTTGATCAATTTTGCCAATAGTCACTTTAACTTCGGAAGCAAATCCGCTTTTTTGGCAGCGCTCCTGAAAATCCTTTAAAATAAATTGAGCTTTTTCATGAAGCGATGTTTCAATAGCTTCAAAAAAACCATCATAAGGCGGCATTCCCACCGCGCCGGAAATATCGGTAGTCAGCGGTCCTTGAATCAGGGACGCATCAATAACGTGAAGGCCGGCGATTGTCGCGTCGAATTTTGGCGCGATATAAATGCCATATTCCAGGGCGATGTTGCTGTTATCAGATCCATCAGCACAAATGAGCATTTTCATCGTCATAAGAGTCCCCCATAAAAAAGTAGTGTGTTCACTTATTCTTTTGATCGAAGTGTTTTAAATCCTGAAGCAAATCAGCAACATCCTTTTCTTCCCAGATACCGTCACTATCGGAATAATCCGAGTTGTCTCCGGATGCTGCTGAACCATTTTCGTTAAATGCGAGAAATTTGCCGACGAGGTTGCCGTTTTTGTAAGTGGCTTTTTCCTTAATTTGTCCATTTTTGTAGTAGGCGATATAGTCGCCGTCAAATTTATCATTTAAAAAACATCCTTTTTCCTTAATTTGACCGTTTTTATAGAAACTTACATATTCGCCATCAAACTTATTGTTTTTAAAAGTCTCCTGCGTTTTTAATTGGCCGGTCTTGTAGTAAATTTGATAAATGCCGTCCAGTTTCCCTTTCTTGTAGTTTTCATTCTCACGGACTTGGCCGTTTTCGTAATAAGATTTATAGGTTCCATCCATTTTATCATTGGTAAAATTGGTTTCTTCTCTTATTTGACCTTCACGATGATAAGTTATCGCTGCGCCATTTTTCCTGCCGCGCGAAAAAAGGATTTGGGCTATAATCTGACCATTATCAAAGTAGGAAGTGTAAACACCAGTAAGCTTTCCTTCCAGTAAATACTTTTTTTCTTTGATGGCTTTGTTTGCATAAAATAATTTATTTTCTTCAGGAGTTACAACGGATTTCACCATAATATCATCACCCAGGTTAGATTGATTAATTGTTTTTAATTCCTTCTAATTTTCTAAACAATCCTCTCTCATAATGCAACAAAAAAAGAACTAATTTTCTAATAAATTTAGTTTAATTTTTTTCATAAAAAAGCTATGAATGATTGACAGTCGGATGTTTTATTCCATATAATAACTAAAATTATGATAAAGAGTGTAAGCGATGATAATTTCTAATTTAGATACCTCCAGAGTAGCCATTATCGGGCCGGGACGTTTAGGGACTTCCTTTGCTTATAAGTTTGGCCGCGATAACAAAAGGGTGGCCATTTATTATCATGATGCGGAAGTATGTAAAACAATAAACCGTGATCATTTAAATCCCATCCACTTGACGGAAGACCTAGCCACTCGCATGGGTGGAATGGAAAACGTTCCCCGTTTATCGCCGAAGGTCTATGCCACAAACGATCTGGAACATATAGTGGAAAATAATGACTTTATTGTTTTAGCTGTGACCATGAACCGCTTGCCGGAACTGCTTAATTATCTGAAACCAATGATTGATAAAAAGGCGGGGGACACCTGCTTTATCTCTCCAATAAAAGGATTAATTTCCGATGAAATTTCCAAGGAGCTGATCACTCCCTCGCAGCTGATAAGTAACAGCCTGAACAACGTGAAGCATAAATATGATATTGTTTCCATTGGCGGTCCGTTTTTCGATATGGATCTTGCATTGGGTAATCCTGTATGCATAACAGTTGCGGGCAAAAGACGTATTGCCAATATCATCAGGGAAGATTTGTTAAAGGTTAATCAAAAAGAGTTAAATTCCTATTACAACTTTGATATTGTCGGTGTGGAAGCCTGTGGCGCTCTAAAAAATATGGTAGCCAACATTAAGGGGATTGCGGATTCGTTCGATCTGGGAGATTCTATTCCGGGGACAATATTCGCGCGTTCCGGTGTGGAAATACGATCACTTTCGCGTATTTTAGGCGGAGGCTTTCAGGCATTTCACAGCCAGGCAGGTGTGGGAGATTTGTATGTAACCGTTTCATCAATGGCCAGCAAGAATTATCGTTATGGGAAATATTATTATGAACTCTATACCGGCAATCCCATCGAAACCAACTTGCGCGTTTTGGAAAAAATTGATGGAACTCCCGAAGGCCCTAATACAATAAGAAACGTTAGCAGGTATTTAGAAAAGAAAAATATGTACAGTCCTCTTTTTTCCTGTGCCAACCGCATATTTAATGAGGCGGGCAGCAAAAACGCGATTAAGGATATGATCATCAATGCCTGCCAGTTTGACAGAAGAACATCAGAATATATTGGGCCCTTATCTCGAATTATGTACAGCATTTTCCCGGATTACTGGTATCGCCGCGATAAAGGATTATTCGAATAGAGATAATACCAAGTTGCTTTCAAGCCCCCGCTGTGCGGGATAGTTCAACTTACCAATTCCGCTGCGCTGCGCTTTCGGAATTGGAGTTTCACTATAAAATATGAATTTTTGAAAGCTTACTTGGTATTATGCAGAAGCAATCAACTTTTTAATGTCTGGTACCCAATTGGTATGAAAATTATGTGGAAAGATAAGATTATTTCTCCAGAAAATATTTTGGAGCAGATCGAACCGGGCATGAGCATATTTCTCGGTACGGGCATGGCGGAGCCGCGCACTTTGGTCAAACACTTGATGGCGTCAAAACAGCTGAATCTTCAGGATCTGGAATTAATTCAGCTGGTGAGTCTTGGTGATACCATTGCTATTGATGAGAGATACGCACGGAAATTCCGTTTGAAGACTTTTTTCTCCGGATGGATTGCCTCGGATGCCATAAGTGAGGGCAGGGTAGATTTGATCCCCAGCCGGTTTTCGAGGATAGCCTGGTTATTTAAAACGGGCGCTATTAACATCGATGTAGCAGTTATTCAGATTTCGCAGCCTGATGATAATGGTTACGCAAATTTTGTCGGGGTGGATGTGGAACGTCAGGCCATGGCATCGGCCAAGCTTATTATAGGTGAGATTAGCCAACTAGTTCCGCGAACTATGGGCGATACAATGGTTCATGTGGATGAATTTAACTACTTTATCGAAACGGAAGACACCCCGCTTTATCTTGCCCGCTGGCCGGTTACGGACATTTATCTGAAAATTGCGGCGAATGTGGCTTCCGTTGTGGAAGATGGAAGTTGCATATCTTTTGGTATTGGCCCCCTGTATGAAGCGCTGGGAAAAACGTTGGCCACAAAAAAACATCTGGGAGTTCATTCGCCTTTTTTTACCGATGCGCTGATGGATCTGGTGAAAAGCGGAGCAGTAACAAACAGAAAAAAAGGTGTTTTTCGCGGTAAATCCTCTGTTTCCTACGTTCTGGGCACCGAGGACCTGATGAAGTGGCTGGATCAAAATCCGCTTGTCGAATTTCAACCACAAGACGTAATTATGGATCCGAAGACCATAGGCCAGAACGATAATATGGTGGCGCTTCTTACCGCAAGAAAAGTTGATCTGACAGGTAATGTTGCCCTTCATGTGGGCAAAGGTAACTTGACGGCAGGCCCCGGAAATGTTCAGGAACTCTTAATGGGTGCGACACTGTCCCGTAATGGCCGAATCATATTTGCCCTTCCCAGCCGTAATCTTAAAGCGCAGTCGAACATTCTAATATCCGCCGATAAATTGCCTTTTCAGTTCACTAATCGTGAATCGATGGATCTTGTCGTGACCGAATATGGTGTGGCACGGCTTATGGGCAAGACCATGCGGCAGCGTGCGCAGGCCTTAATCGAGATCGCGCATCCTGATGATCGCGCCGAGCTTGTTTTGCAGGCCAAAGAAGCAAAGATGATTTACGCCGATCAGATATTTTTTGCCTCCTCGAGGCACCTTTATCGGGAAAAAGTTGCCCGCAGCCATACATTTAAAGATGGTCTGAACGTTCGCTTTCGGGCGATTAAACCATCCGACGAAGATGATATGCGCCGGTTATTCTACCGGTTTTCTGATCAAGCCGTGTACTACCGTTATTTCAGTCCAATTAAAACAATGCCCCATAATAAGATGCAGGAATATGTTAATGTTGATTACCGCTATACAATGTCTATTGTGGGCACAATTGAAGAGTCCGGTGTGGAAAAAATTATTGCCGAGGCACGTTATGTCCGATTGAATGATGCCCCGCGCGCGGATACTGCGTTTGTCGTTGATGAGAGCTATCAGGGCAAAGGCATTGCATCTTATCTTTTTGAACTTTTGATTCGCATTGCCCGCGAAGAAGGCATTGTCGAATTTACCGCAGATGTTCTGGCGGATAATAAATCAATGTTAAAAGTATATGAAAAAGCGCCGTTTCCCATTAAGGCGGTTGTTACTGCCGGGGTGTACGAATTGGTAATTCCTTTCATGTCCGAGGCGGATTTGAAAGAAGAGGAAAAAGTTTAGATATACTGATGCCCACTAAAAAATAATTGTTAGACAACATGTCGCCACAAGGAGGAACAATGTCGAATTTGCTAAAGTACAAGGAACTTTACGAACAATCCATCAGCCAGCCGGATCTTTTCTGGGGGAAGGCAGCAGAGGAAATACAGTGGACAAGGAAGTGGGATAAAGTTCTCGATGACAGTAAAAAACCTTTTTACAGTTGGTTTGCAGGAGGCCAGTTAAATACCTGCTACAATGCCCTAGACTATCAGGTGGAAGCGGGAAGGAAAGATCAGGCAGCGATCATTTATGACAGCCCGGTGACCGACACCGTTAAAAAAATCTCTTACGGTGAACTGCTGGATCAGGTGGCAAAGTTTGCCGGAGCGCTTGCCGGAATCGGTGTTAAAAAAGGTGATACAGTCATCATCTACATGCCCATGATTCCTCAGGCTGTTGTGGCGATGCTTGCCTGCGCGAGGATTGGCGCGGTTCACTCTGTCGTTTTTGGCGGCTTTGCCCCTAACGAGCTTGCCATCCGCATTGATGATGCCCGGCCCAAAGTCATAGTTTCCGCGTCCTGCGGCATTGAAGGTAAGAAAGTCTTGGCATACAAGCCACTGCTCGATGAGGCGATTCGGCTGGCCTCTCATAAGCCCGAAAATTGTGTTATCTTTCAGCGTCCGCAGACGCAGGCGGAACTTACTTCCGGCCGTGATCTGGATTGGGCTGCGTTTGTTAAAGATGCCCAAGCCGTATCCTGTATGCCTGTGGCGGCAACAGATCCTCTTTACATTCTTTACACATCAGGGACAACCGGAAAACCGAAAGGCGTTATGCGCGACAACGGCGGCCATGCCGTAGCCTTGAAGTGGTCGATGAAACATATTTACGATATTAAACCCGGCGAAGTTTTCTGGGCGGCATCAGACGTTGGCTGGGTAGTCGGCCACTCCTATATTGTTTACGCGCCGCTTCTTTACGGCTGCACAACAGTCCTCTATGAGGGAAAGCCTGTTGGCACACCGGATCCCGGCGCTTTCTGGCGAGTTATTTCCCAGCATGGAGTATCCATTTTGTTCACCGCTCCAACGGCATTCCGTGCGATCAAAAAAGAAGATCCCAATGGTGATTATCTGAAGAAATACAACATCGCCTGCTTAAGATATTTATTCCTGGCTGGTGAGCGTCTTGATACGGATACATATCACTGGGCAAGTGACATGCTGAAAATTCCCGTTGTTGATCACTGGTGGCAGACAGAAACTGGCTGGCCTATTGCCGCCAACTGCATGGGTATTGAGCCCTTTGCCATAAAAGCAGGATCGCCGACCAAGCCTGTGCCCGGATATGATGTGCAGATACTGGACGGAGATGGTAATCAACTGCCCAATGGCGAAGAGGGAGCTGTCGTAATCAAACTGCCTTTGCCTCCCGGCTGCCTGCCCACTCTTTGGAACGATGATCAGCGCTATCTGGAATATGTCACGGAAAGGCCTGGTTATTATGTTACCGGCGATGGAGGCCGCTTTGACAAGGCCGGCTACGTCTATATCATGGGGCGTATTGACGATGTTATTAACGTGGCTGGCCACAGGCTTTCCACCGGTTCCATGGAAGAGATTGTCTCCAAACACAAGGACGTCGCCGAATGTGCTGTTCTTGGCGCGGACGATCAGCTAAAAGGTCAGGTTCCCGTTGGTTTTGTAGTTTTAAAAGCCGGTGTGGATCGAAAGCCTGAGGAAATAATCAAGGAGCTGGTGCAGATGGTTCGTCAGGAATTGGGGGCGCTGGCTTGTTTCAAAGAAGCTGCTGTGGTTAAGGCACTGCCCAAAACACGTTCCGGCAAAACCCTGCGTGGCACGATGCGCAAAATTGTTGATGGCAAAGAATATGTTGTTCCTTCAACCATTGATGATCCTGCCGTTTTGGATGCCATTGCCGAATCAGCAAGGACAATAGGCTACGGGAAAAAATAATTACCAAACCCGCTCTTATTTGTCAGTGGGAAAAAGACCAGAGTAAAGAACTCAGTATGTATATACATATCCGATCGATTTTGATCATGCAGAAAAAGTATATGTATAGAACTGTATAATAAACAGGTCAGCCCTATTTTTCCGTCTTCCGCGTGGCTGAAGGCGAGAGCTGATCAATCTACCGCACAAAGGGAGGTTATTATGAAATTCCGTATACTGCTCTGGCTCCTCGGCAGAATGATGCAGAGGGCAATGAAAAAGGACTTGAATTTTAAAAAGTTGGCGTCCCGCAGTGATGCGGTGTACCAGCTGATGACGATAGACGGAACGGTGGTGCGCCACTATGCCTTTCTTGGCGGCAGCTTCTTGTCCGTCGCCGCTTGCCACCCTTTGCCCGACTGCGTCATCCGCTTCCAGGATGCCGCCAAGGGCTTTGCCACATTGACATCGAAGGATAAGGATGCTTTCGCACTGGGCATGAAGGCAAACGAGATTACCGTCGAGGGCGGGTTCAGACATCTCATCGGATTCCAGAGGCTCGCCGGGCTTCTCAAAAAGGGTAAAGTGTCTTCCGGCGCCGGTGGGACAATCGGTTTTGTCGGCGTTGGTTTTATCGGGGCGCCAATGGCGCGATCGCTCATGACCGGCGGCTTCACCGTAAAGGCTTATGACAAAAACCCCCGGGCGCTGGAAATGATCGCCCGGGATGGCGCTTTCGCCTGCCCCGCTGTCTCCGGTCTTGCCGATACTGACGCGGTCATCATCATGGTGCATAACATGGACCAGGTCAACGATGTCGTCGAGGAATTGTGTCCGTCCCTACCGTCCTCTGCTTCCCTGCCGATTATCGTCATGAGCACAGTGTCGCCTGACGATGTGAAACAACTGCGCCGGAAGCTCGATGGCATGGGAAGGAAGAGCATCGAACTGCTCGACGCACCGGTCAGCGGTGCCCCCCTCCTGGCGGAGGCGGGAAAGTTGGCCATCATGGCGGGTGGCGAAAAAAGCATCTTCGACAAAGTAAAACCGGTACTGGAATCGATGGGCGATCCGGACAGGATTTTTTACATGGGTCCTCTCGGCACCGGTTCAGCTATGAAGCTTGTGAACAATATAATAGGGATCACTGCAGGGCTTGTAGCATTGGAGGCCATGGACCTCGGATGTCGGGCAGGCTTGGATCCCGATGTCATGGCCGGTGTGATAAACGAAAGTTCCGGCAAAAACTTTCTTACCGACCAGTGGCCCTTCACCAAGATGCTGCTGGGAATGATGCTGGAAGACACAGCCTATAGTGCCAAGGATGCCCTTTTTACAACCGGCATCAAGGATCTGGAAACCGCCCGGAAATGGGCCGGTAATAATTCCGTGAATTTGAAGAGTGCCGGCAGCTCTATCTGCCAGATCAACGACATGGGAGTGGATGAGCTGATTTCCATAGTGAAACGCTTGCTGAAAAAAGAATAAGATAATCGCATTGTGATGTAGAGCCAGGGAATGGGAATCCATGACAAAATGAAAGCAAATTCACGGACTCGCTGTCAGGAAATATATCCTGGCATATACAGGATTACACTTCCCCTTCAGGGCAAAAAACCTGGACCTGTGAATGTATATCTCTTTACCGGTAAAATTGTGACCCTCCTCGACACTGGTACGCTCAAGTCAGTCAATGTCCTGGAAAGGGCGCTTGCAGAGCTTGATATAACCTTTTTCGACATCGACCAGATAGTCCTTACCCACGGCCACATTGATCATTACGGGGCGGCGCGAAAGATTGTCAAGAAATCATCCAAAACCGCGAAGGTGATGGCCCATGAGGAAGATCGTATCCTTATCGAACATGGTCTGGAAGTATCCCTGAGGGAATTTATCAGTTACTACCGTCTCATGGGTGTTCCATGGATTTTCCAGTTATCCCTTGTTTTCTTGCTGTTTGTTTTAAATTCCATGGCCGAGAATTGCCCTGTTGACCGCTTTCTGAGCGATGGAGAAAAAATAAATATTGGAGACTACGAGGCCACTGTCATAACAACACCCGGTCATACTCGCGGCTCCATTTGTTTTTATCTTGAAAAAGAGGGTATACTTTTCCCCGGTGACCATATCCTCGGCCACATAACGCCCAATGCCTTCGTTATGCTGGAAACTGATTTTGTCCTTCCCCGGCGGATGAGTCAGGTTGAATTCTATGAATCCCTTGAAAAGATAGAAAAAATATCACCGCGTATAGTGTATCCGGCGCATGGCAAACCTATAGACGATATAGGAAAGACCATAGCTTTGTTCCGCGATCAGTTTTTACTTCGTCAGAAAAATATAATATCCATATTGCGCGATGGTGAATTTACGGTGTACCAGATCGGGAGAAAGCTCTTTCCCGAGATTCGGGGTAAACGACTTCCGCTGGAGGTATTTCTGGCGGTCTCTGAAGTCTATACTCACCTGCAGGTTCTCCAGAAGGCAAAGACCGTGTTGTCACATTTGAAAAACGGTGCAATGTGTTACAGGCTGCCTAAGTGAGATTCAATGCAGCTGCCGGACACCACGGCGGATATTATGCGCAGTTATTATATCGTGCCGGATTTATTATAATGTTAATTATGGGATATACAGATTTAGATTATTCAGGTATATTTCGACATGTTACATTTCAATTGAATTAAATGATGTCTTTTGCAGAGTGGTTCGCAAACGGCTATAAACGTCTGGGTGCTTGCAATATAAAGCATTTATAAAGTAAACGGAATGGTAAAATATGGACGGAGGTTTTTATGCGAGATGTTTACGTTATCGGGGCACATACTACAAAATTCGGCAGATATCTTGAAAAAAGCATCAAGGATCTTTCCGCAGAAACCGTAATTCCCTGCCTCAAGGATGCCTGCCTGAATAAAAATGAGATCCAGGCCCTTTGGTTTTCCAATTCAGGATGGGGATATGCAAGTGGTCAGGACTGCATCAGGGGACAGGTTGCAATGCGGCCTATAGGGATAGAATCAATACCTATTACTAATTTAGAAAACGCCTGCGCCGGGGGATCTACCGCCTTTCATCACGCGTGGCTTGGCGTGGCCAGCGGTTTGTACGATATTACAATGGCTGTGGGCGCAGAGAAACTTCATCACCACAACAAAATGTTTGTATTCGCTGCCTTTCTCGGAGGATTGGACATTGAAAACATAGCCGCGATTATAGCCAGTATATCTGCTGCCGGCATGACTAATGAAGATAAAAAACAGTTGCAGGAGCATATAAAGAAATATGCTCCCCTGGCAAAAGCAGGTGCAAGATCGAAAAAGAAAAAAACACCCATGAAGCAAAAATTAAAACAATATATGGATATGTTCAAGGTATATCTGCGCTTGAGCGAGTATATAAGCGCGGATACTTTAAAGTCACTCAGAAGTTTAATAGCGGGAGACCATTCACCCTTCATGGATGTATACGGATTTGCCGCCCGGCAGCACATGAAAAAATTCGGCAGTACCCCGGAACAGCTTGCCGTCATCGCATCCAAGAATCACTTCCATTCTTCGCTGAATCCCAATGCGCAATATAATTTTACAGCCACGGTAGAACAGGTGCTGGCGGATCGAATGGTTACCTGGCCACTTACTCGGGCCATGTGCGCGCCCATCGGCGATGGGGCCGCCTCAGCAATACTATGCGATGAAAAAACGGTAAAGCGGCTAGGTCTGATATCTCAATCGGTTAAAGTCAGGGCGTCCGTGCTCGGATCAGGACGTGAGCGTGGTGTCGATGAAACAGATATTGGTGAGCGTCTCAGCAAAATCGGATATGAAAAATCAGGGCTTGGCCCTAAGGATGTCCATCTCGCCGAAGTTCATGATGCCACTGCCTATGGAGAACTACATCAGGCCGAGGCTCTGGGCTTTTGCCCCGAGGGTGAAGGCGGGATTTTTGCACAGAGCGGAGCCACGAAAATAGGGGGGATAATCCCCATAAATCCCAGTGGCGGACTTGAATCGCGCGGACACCCCATCGGCGCTTCAGGACTGGCTCAAATTCATGAACTTGTTACTCAGTTGAGGGGAAAGGCAGGCTCACGGCAGGTTAAGGGCGCTCGTATCGCACTGGCGGAAAACGGTGGCGGCGCACTTGGACAGGAAGAGGCCGCCATGTGCATCCATATACTGGAAGCGCCTGTGAAATAAAGAGGAGGAAAGATCATGTATTTTTCTGCGAATTTTAAAAACGGGTTCTTGCTTGCCAGAAGCTTGTTGAAATTTATTAAAGACGAAAGGCGGCGCGGTACACTCAAGGCAAATTTCAGAAGTTTGAGGAAAACGAAAGAAATCGTGGAAGACATGAGCTGGGCCGATCTCATTGAAGAAAAAGCCCGGATTTATTCAGACAGAGTATTTCTTCTTTTTGAAGATAAAGAATTTACCTTCCGGCAGATGGATCAAAACGCAAACCGAGTTGCAAATTTTCTCCTGTCGCTAGGCGCCTGCAGCGGCAAAGGAGTCGCCATCATAATGGGTAATTGCCCGCAGTATTTAGACATATTTATAGGATCCCAAAAAATCGGGATGTATTCAGTCCCTATAAATACATCGCTACGTGGGGATAGCCTTCTGTATATTCTGAACCACAGCGATGCCGAGTTCATCGTCATCGATGAGGAATTCCTCGATATATATAACAAGATCGCAAGCAGAATAGAAAAGATAAAAACAATTATCGTTAAACAAACGCCAGCATCGGATAAGCCGATCCTACCTAACGGCATGTTGTCTTTATCAAACGCATACGACCAATCGCCGAAAAAGCCGGATAGAAAATATAGTAAGGAAGATATCTGCTTCATACTATATACGTCGGGCACCACTGGCATGCCCAAGGGGGTAATGTACCGTTATGGAAAAACTCAAGTGAAGCTACTTTCGATAATTGCGGAGGCTCTCTATAGAAAGTCAGACGTCCTGTACACATGTCTTCCTCTTTTCCACGGTAACGCGCTCGCTCTCTGCGTAACCCTGGGCATGCAACGGGGCGCAAAAGTGGTCCTGGCGAAAAAATTCTCTGCCAGCAAGTTCTGGGATGACATACGAACCTACAATGTTACAGCCTTCAACACCCTCGGCGTTATGATTCCCATCCTCATGAAACAGCCGCCGAAAGAAAATGACAGAAATAACAGGGTGCGCTTTACCTGCTCGGCCGCTTGCCCAGTGGACGAGTGGGAGAAATTTGAAAAAAGGTTCGGAATTAAAATATATGAAGCCTACGGCGCTATCGATGGCGGAGGCAAGAGTATCATGAACCTTGGCAACGCACCGGTGGGATCAATCGGTAAGCCGAGCCCAGGCGTCAGATACCGTCTGGTTAATAATGATGGGAACGACGTTCCAGACGACACCCCGGGCGAACTTATCTTCGAATCGCGGGGCGAAAAGAAATCGGTCGAATACTTTAAAAACGAGAAGGCATCAAATGATAAGTTGAGAAACGGATGGATTTATACCGGAGATCTGATAAAGAGGGACAGCAAAGGCTATCTATACTTCGTGGGCCGCAACGCCGAATTCATGCGCATCAAGGGCGAAAACGTTTCTGCCTATGAAGTGGAGCATACGATCCAAAAGCACCCATCGGTGCTCGAGGCGGCCGTATACGCGATCCCGTCCGACCTTGCCGAGGATGAAATCATGGCGTGCGTTTCCCTGGTTGAAGGGCATACCTTGAAAGAAGCTGACTTGATTGAATCTCTAAAGGAGGATCTGGCGAAGTTTGCAGTTCCGCGATTTGTAAAAATAGTCAACGAGTTTCTTAAAACCGAAACCCAAAGGATCATCAAAAAGGAGCTGGAAAAAAACGGCGTAGTTCCCGGCACCTATGATGCCCAAAACAAAATATACGTTCAGGAATCAAAGGGGCTGTAACTTCTTCATTATATTAAGCCTGTTTCATGGATAATACGATCCTGGTTCTAAGCATCAAGATCATTTATCCGCCTGGTTTCGTTCGACGCGCTCTTTTAATGCCAGGTTCATGTCGTTGAAGTGGCCTTTGACAGTACTGACGATTTTGCTTCTGGCAAGCGGGATCAGCAGACCATAAAAAATCATGTCGTGAATGAGACGGGACCTGCCTTCCCCCGCCTGCTCAATGATGAAAATATGCTCGCTTTCAAAAAGCAGTGGCACGCCCGGCTGGCCCTGCCAGCGCAATTCATGGCCAGGATCTACTACAAGAAGCTTCGGCCGAAATGTTCTCCCTTTCGATCCTTCCGGGTTAAAATATATCTTCAGTCGTTTCCCCTGTTTCAGTTCTCCGCTGGCGCAGCGGATCATCGGGTTCCATTCGTGGTAACCCTGCAAGTCGGAAAGCACGCTCCAGACCAGTTCGGGCGAAGCATGGATATAGATTTCCGTTTGCACGGTCTCGCTGAATCGTTTTTGGCCCTGTCTGTTTTTTATATCCATGTTACGTCCCCCTTTTTCCTCGATGCCGTGCTGGCGTGAACATACGCCGGGTACCCCATGACCAGGCTAGCGTACACCTTCCTGTTCTTTGGCACATTCATTTTTCCCCGCAGACTTTTACTGAATCTTAGAGCAAGGGTCATAAAGCCGATGAAGCAGGTGCCGAGGCCGAGGGCATGGGCGTAGTTGATGATGTTCGCTGCCGCGATGCTGCAGTTGTCGCAGACGAAGGGTCCTTTTGCCGGTCCGTGGACCAGGAGGAGCACCGGCGCGTTGTGGAGGATGATGTCTCTTCCGTCTGCAGCCAGTTCCCGCGCGTAATCCATGCGCCGGACATACCGATTATTCGACAGCCCTGTCGCCCTCATGAAAAGTTTCATCGGCCAGGATTGGAGCCTGCCGTAGAGTCTGTCTGCGAAACCAAAAATTGATCCGGCAGTCTGCCTGATGAGCTCCCGTTCCGTGACAACTATATACCCTACGTTCTGGTCGTTGCTTGCGGTGGGCGAATGCCTAGCCAGGTCGATGATCTGCTCGATTATGGCACGCGGAACAGGGGTGTCTTTGTACTGCCTGATGCTTCGGCGTGACAGGACGATATCGCTGTATATCTGCGGCTGCAGGCTTTTTTTGTTTACCTTCATGATTTGCCCCGCGTCAAGCCCGCTGTGAAGGATGGCGTCCATGGGGCACACAGATACGCAGTGGCTGCAGCGGTTGCACAGATCCGGATCTATTGGTTCAGGCCTGCCCTCGACTATGCGCCATACCCCGGCGACGCATTCCCGCACGCAGAGCTTGCAGTTGTTGCATATATCATCGAGTACTGTTATTTGCATTGTTACTTCCCCTGGAATTCCCTGAAGATTTCGGCTTTCTCCAGAGTGTCTGTCGTTTTTTTGACCATATCGACGATGTCTCCGGTTTTTGCTTTGCTCATATCGCGGGTGAGAATATATTTGCTGATGTACTTGATGTATTCTTCCATCGCCATTATTGTATCCCCGGTATCCAGGCAGCGCAGGCTCTGCTGAAGCTCGATACTCAGTCCATGGCGCAGGGTAGTGCTCATGCCGCCCAGCACGCTTTTCTTGATGGCGTCAATCCCTACCGGTGGGCGTTTGCTCATCATGTCGGCAAACTCCTGTACCTTTGTCAGGAAATCATTTTTCTTGAAGAAGTCCGTTACCAGGCCTATCTGCTTTGCCTCCTGGGGTGTCAACTGGGTTCCCTTAAGCATGA
>JBAXON010000018.1:0-22141 GCA_037133255.1 Deltaproteobacteria bacterium | reverse complement strand
ACCGCCACGCTCAGCGAGCTGTTTCAACAAGGCGTTGCGCTGCGTCAATGCTTGCTGGTAATCGCTCAAAGCCTGAGGATAGCCCATGACTTCAAACGAAAAATGGTGAACATGCGGTAAGTAGCGGAGCGTTTGGGGAAACGCCCGCATCCTCTTAATGTTGAATAGCTACTTGCTATCAATTCCATACTCCCGGAAAACATTTTCGCAATGATGAATTTTCTCCGCCGTCAACCATTCTTTCATCGGTTGGCTGATGCCGGGGGAATTGTAACCTATCTTGGCGCATTTCTGAGGCCAGAGCGGGTTATAGGATAGTAGCACGGCTTGAGTAATCTGAAGCGATTGGAGAAAATCAGCAATTCCCCGGAGATTGGCGTCAGTATCGGTAATCGAAGGCACGAGTGGAATCCGCGGCAGAAGTACCTTGCCATCATCACGGGTAAGCTTGAGGAGACTTGCGAAATTGGCAAGGATAGGAGCGTTAGAGGCGCCGCAGAACCGCTTGTGCAATCCTTCGTCAAAGAATTTGAGGTCAAAGTAGATAGCATCGAGATGGGGATAGATAAGTTTTTTGAAACGTTCCGGATCAAACAAACCGCACGTTTCCAGAAGGCAGTGAAGGCCATGGGTTTTCAGGTCTCGGAGAAGGACGGAAAGAAAGTCCATGTCTCTGGTTGGTTCGCCCCCGGAAAGCGTTACGCCACCACATGAGGTTATGAAAAATGGCTTGTCTTTGAGAACTTGATCGAGGATGGCCGCCTTGGTCATTTCCAGCCCTACCCTTTCCAGAGCCCCGCATGGGCATGTCTCAACGCACCGAAAGCACAAGTTACATTTCTGCCTATCGACATAGAATTTGTTGCTGCCGGAAAGCGCCTGCAAAGGACAGGTTTCGATACATGTGCCGCACCCGATGCACTCGCGCTGATCAAAGGACAGCTCCACGTCGGGCCTCATACCCTCTGGATTGTGACACCACAGACAGGAAAGCGGGCAGCCTTTGAAAAAGATAACCGTTCTAATGCCCGGACCGTCATCCAAAGAATTCCTTTTTATCTCAAAAATAAGCGGGAGCTTCATATACCCTATTCCTATTGCCCTTTGCCTCATAATACCAGGGCTATCCTGATTTCTTACGCTTCTCTCGTCTCCATATTTTTATTCAGGAATTATCTTCTGGATACATGCAGTCGATCTGTTTTGCGTATTTCTGATTGATCACCCGTCGTTTGAGTTTCTGGGTAGGGGTAAGCTCATCAGATTCCTGTGTCCATTCATTTTCCAGCAAAGTGAAATTCTTTATCTGTTCCACGCGTGCATAATCTTTGGTGTACCTGGCAATCTCATCACCAATAAGCTTTTTGACAGATTGATTTTCAATAAGATCTTTCTGCGAATCAAAACTGATTTCATTTTCCCTGGCCCATCTTTCCAGTTCTCGGAAGGCCGGCACCATCAGGGCCGTCAAGAACTTGCGATTATCGCCGATAACAGCCACCTGTTCGATAAAGTTTGAACAGCTCAGGCTGCTTTCAATATTCTGGGGCGACACATTCTTGCCACCCGAGGTAATGATAAGATCTTTAATACGCCCGGTTATTTTCAAATAACCGTCACTGTCAATTTCACCGATGTCACCGGTTCGGAAGAAGCCGTCAGCGTTGAAGACTTCTTGGGTTGCTGCATCATTTTTGAAATAGCCTTTCATGACCTGCGGGCCTTTGATAAGAACCTCGCCGCCTTCGCCGATTTTGATAATTGTGTCTTTCAGGGCAAGACCTACTGTGCCGGGTTTAATTTTTTTTTCACGGTTAGCGGTTACAATCGGAGAGGTCTCGGAGAGCCCGTAACCTTCCAAAACTTTAATCCCCAGGCCAAGGAAAAATTCGGCATCCGCAATGGAAAGCGGACCGCCGCCGGAAAGCGCAAATTTCAGATTATCCAGACCGATTATTTTTTTCAGCGTTCGAAAAACAAGTCTGTCGGCAATAAAATATTTAACCGCGAAGCAACCCTGGCGCGGTCTTTCATTATCGCAGATATATTCAACATTGCGCTTGGCAAGCTCCAAGGCCCAGGCGAATATCTTTTGCCGGCGAGGGCTGGACGTGGCAACTTTGGCCAGAATACCGGCATGGATTTTCTCAAAGAGTCTGGGGACACTCACAATCAAGGTAGGCCGAATTTCGCGGAAATTTGTCATGATTTTAGAAAAATCCTCGGCAAAAACAACTTTTTTGCCATAGGTCATGGGCAAATAGTAACCACAAGTGCGCTCCAGGGAATGCGAAAGCGGCAGGAAGGAGATTAAAGTGTGATCTTCGTGATAACGCGAAGGGGCAATCGCATAACACTGATCACATTGCGCGACAAAATTATTGTGGGTAAGCATCACCCCTTTGGGATTGCCAGTCGTCCCTGAGGTATAAATCAGGGTGGCCACATCCTCGGGATTAATATTGCGGATGCGGTTTTCAAGTTCTTTATACCCTTCTGCAGCTGCGCCCTTGGCTACGGCTTGCTTAAAAGTCAGTACGCCTTCTACGGTCTTAGTAAGATCGTCAAGGATAATAATATCAGTTAATAAGGGAAGTCTGGGTTTAGCCTCCAGTACCTTTTGCAGCTGATCATGCGAACCGACAAAAGAAATTTTAGAATCGGAATCTTCCAGAATAAAGCGGGCTTCTTCCGCAGAATTGGTAGCGTAGATCGGCACATTAACCGCACCACAGGCCAGGATAGCCTGATCACACACCCACCACTCATAGCGATTGGCGGCAAACAAAGATACTCTGTCGTTTGGCCCAATACCTCTGGAAATCAGATAGGAACCAAGGTTCATAATCAATTCTTTCATGCGGTTCCATGAAATATCAACATATTTCCCTTGTTGATTTTTGTAGCCCACACAGCCCATTTCGCCGAATTTTTCAACATTATTATGAAACACTGCGGCCATTGATGTGACTTTGTATTTGGCCATTTAACCTCCTTTCGGCATTTATCGCATTCTTACCAATCTATGCCAGAAATTTCTTCTGGACACCCTTTAAAATATCTTCTGCTTCCTTGACGATGACCTGCACCATATCGCCTACCTTGGGCATATCGTTGATCCGCTGGGCGGCTTCGCCGGCAGCCATAAGAGCCTTTTCCTTATCCCCATCGTAAACTGCCTTGATGGATTCCATCTCATATATAATGAGAGACATATCAATGGTTGAAAAGTCATCGGGAACCCCCAGGAAAACGCCGGGCGATTTCTTCAGGGTGTTTACCGCATGCTCTTCACTCCGCGGGGTCTTTAACCAGCGGGCCGGTCCTACAAAACCACGGGCAACGAGAGTGCCTCTGTCTCCGGCTGCTACAACGCCTTCTTTCCAAATCTGGTGGAAGTCGCTCTCCTGCGTTGCCAGAAAGCGAGTTCCCATCTGGGCGCCATCGGCTCCCAAAACCATGGCAGCGGCCAGGGTTTTACCGTCGCAGAATCCGCCCGCACCGCAAACAATGGTCTTTTCATCGGAAACGGCTTCTACCACGGCAGGCAGAAGGATCATCGAGTGAACCGGTTCCCAAGAGGTATGGAATCCGCCTTCATGGCCCGAAGCCACGATCACGTCAACACCTGCCTTCTTGCAGCGCAACGCACCCTTGACGGAAGGAACAACATGCATCCAAGTAAACCCGGCGCCCTTGATCTTGTCTTTCCATCCGACCGGATCACCGGCGGAAGTGAAGATGACCTTGAAGCTTTTCTTCATGTCCGGATTTTCTTCCCGCACCCGGATGGCTGTATCAATGATAATTTTTGCTTCAGCGGCCATTTCCGCCGCCACCATGACATTAATGCCGAAAACACCACCTTTGTCCTTTGTCAAACGATAGGTACGCTTCAGCACCTTCTCCAGGGCAGTGGGCAGATCGTCATCCGGGGATGCCTCAGCGCTCTTGATAAACGCTTCGTAAACGAAGGGCTGCAGATCCCTGCTGGTCAAACCGCTCGTGGAGAGCAGACCCAGAACGCCGGCATTGGCTGACGCGACACACAGGTTGTTGTTACTGAACGGGCCCATGCCCGCCTGGATGATGGGATATTTGATCCCGACCATCTCGCAAAGTCTAGATTTAATCATAAAACATCTCCTCTGTATTTTTTAATTTTGTTCTCAAAAAGCTACACCGCTTTTCACCGGGTCATGAACTAACCCCGGACAGCAGCTTCCGAACGCTCATTTCATCGGTGGCGTAGAGAACGGAACGCTCGATGGCCGCCTCGCGATACTTGTGAATTTTCAGATACTCAGGATTGGAGGTCATTTTCAGAAACGCCTTGCGGGAAGGATACTGCACAAGCATCACCACATCCCAGGTTTCCTGCCCGATCAGCAGCTCGCCTGCTTTGCTGAGGAAGATCATCTTTGCTCCGACTTCTGTCATAAACTTCTCCACTTCCTGCGCGTAACGGCCGTAAGATGCCAAACCGCCTTCCTGTTTGAATTTCAAAAGGTTCAGCATGACGACGGGTCCGTCGTTAGGGTTCGTCAATAATTTTTTGAACTGCTCAATATTCGGCTGCTCTGCCTCCATAAGGTTTCCTCACTTTCTCAATTTTAAAATATTGGTCTGTACCCTACCTGCGATAAAGAGTGAAGGTCCTTCCGTCTTCACCCAGAATAATCTCGCCTTTGTAAACTATTGCGCGATGGCCTCACGGTTTTTCTTTTTCTTCCTACCCTTTATGGCCAAGGACAGCAGGTAAGAGGGGTTGGTAATGATAGGCGCTTGGGCTTCTTTGCCCGCAAGCCCTGCCTTGGCGCAGGCTTTTTTCGCCTTAGCCTGATAGATCAAACCCTTAATTTCTTCCACCGGTTCAATACCGAAATAGTTAGTCATCCATAGTTTACCGCTGGCCTGTGCATCCTTTTGAATCTCTCTGCGCGTCAGTTTCCGCGGATACTTCGCCTTCAGGGCTGCGGCTTCTTCATAGGTTTTAACATGTATCATTTTCCAATCGGGGCCGGGGACCACATAGCCGCTGCTGGTAAGCAGATCATAGCGCTTTTTGGTTTCGTCAAAATCTGGGCCACAGACCAGCATGCACTGTGAACATGTAATAAGATTGGGATCTTTCTCTAAACCATGGCTGCCCATGCGTTTCAGCGCTTCTAAAAGTATTTTGACCCGCTCATTTTCGTCTCTGGTCAATTGCTCATAATCAGGCAAAAAATCCTCGATCAGCTCTCGCGGATACAAGTCATGGCCGGCGCGAACGATGGCTTGGAAACGGATTGTAGCGTCCCCCGTGCCCATGCCCATAAAAGACTGTCGAATCTTCTCGCGCTGTGTTGGGTCGGGCTGGGAATCCGTCCACTCCTTTATCCAGTGCTGGCCCCAATTAGTCCATTTCTTGTCCCTGGAGATAGCATGAAATCCGAAACACGGCGCGTTGCAGAAATCCAGATTGTCACGCTTGCCGCGCGCGTGGAGCTCTCCGTTGAGAAGCAGATATTCTTCGTCATCCTCTCTGAACATGCCCATGGTGCAGGACTTATCACATAGCTTACAAGTCTTACAGCGGTTATCCATGACCAAACGGGCAGGCTGCACAGGGTCTGATTTTAACCGGGCATTGGTCACAACTGTACCCAGCACAACAGCAGAACCAAATTCCTTAGTGACGACATTGCCGGAAAGACCGAAGCTGCCGATGCCGGAAACTACGGCTCCAAAACGATGAGAGAATGTTGGTCTGGTGGCAAACGGATCCAGGCACCTTCGGTAATTGTTATTTGGCGTAACAGCTTTGGCCTTATAGCCCAGGCTGGCGATGTAGTCGGCAACTTCTCCGGAAATGCGGTACATCTGCTGATTTATTTTGGCCTGGTCAATAATGTGCGGAACAGGTGATACCTTGCCGAAATGTTCATAGATGGCGCCAACGCTTAAAGGCAAAACAAGCGCGACGATGGACTTGGCGCCCCGCAATTCGTAGGCGGGGTTAAGCGACGGCGGACCATCAAACCGGTCTTGCCCTGCCACACCTACCATTTTTGCTCCAGCCTTCCTGGCAAAATCTTTGATCTTCTCTTCTAATTCAGGCATTAACTTACTCCTCCTTTAGCTACATACTCCTATAATCGTGCCACCGGACTTCTGCGGTGGAAGCAGCTTCGGCCGAATGTTATTCCAATTCTCTCCTACCGGGCAGACACGCATGCATTCAATGCAATTGTCCACATCGGTAATATACGTCTGACCCATTTCTACCAGGAGATCCCGCCGCTTCAAATGTTGACGTATCATTTTGATATATGCCGGCCATTGCCAAAATCGTATCGGCTTCAGGAGCTTGAAACCGGAACTCCAATAGGCAAAGCAAGGATCAACATCATAGCTATCGTCTTTTAATGCCCCCGATGGACAGGCTTTCGCGCAGCGCCCGCAATTAGTGCAGAGATCAAGTTCCCGCCGGCAATCGGCCGCCAGAGGCGCTTCCGTCACGATGGCGCACAACCGCTGATGCGGTCCAAATTCCGGTGTGAGCAGCAGATTGTTACGGCCTATCTCGCCCATGCCGCAACTGATAGCCGCATGTTTGAGGGAGAGAAACCCGAGCGTCCGGGTTTGGAGAAATTTTTTACCGCTCTCCGGGTTGTGTTTGAATATCTCCACCGGCTTATCGGCTGAAATCGGCAAAGAGAGAAACCCTTCCTGTTCAAGCAGGCGGCTGATTTTTTCAGCGGTTTCATCAAGCAGCCGGGAGGTTTGCATTTTGCTGCGTGTCCAGTGCATGATATCATTTGAATACACAGCGCCCAGCGAATGGGCTACGGCCATAACGATGACGCTTCGGGCAGATGGCATCAGCGCAGTTGCCGGCCTTGGCGGATACGCCAGAATCAGATCTTGCGCGTCGGCAATTCCCACCAGATCAATGCCCGCTTCAGAGATACATTTCTTAATTATTGGGGCGTCGATTTTATGCATATTATCATTGTTTGATTTAGTCATACGGTATCTCTCGCGATCAGCTTCGGGATTTCGGATGCGCAGGGAACGCCGGTGGCGCAAAGCCCGCATCCATAGATAAAGATGTGGTAATGCTCATTGCAGTATTTCAGGGAGTCGGCAACCTTTTGATAACAGGTTTCCTTATTATGGGCATGCTCTGCTGTTATAGCCGTAACCGGGCATCGCTTTGCGCATTTCAGGCACTGTGTGCCCTGATAATGCAAACAGCTGGCATGGATATCATCCGACCGTTGACGATTGGGAGCGAGCTTCAAATTGACCACAAAACTGCCCAGCCTTTGAGCCACGCCTTTTTCCGTGATCAGGAAGTCATGCATCCCGAAGGTGCCAAGCCCCGCGGCATAAGCGATATGGCGGTGTGACCAGGGAGATGCCCAGCCCACTTTCGGGTATCTCTTCTTATTGAACATGGGCGTCACATCCGGCGCAATGGCCAGAATTCCCTGCCCCATCAGGTAGGTCACAATCTCACGCACAAACGTCTGACTGAAGATTTCACCCAGAAGCCACGTCTGCGCCCATCTCTCCGATGTCCATTCAACAAGGGCAGCATTGTCCCGCCTAGTGTTTTCTGAAAACGGCAGAACAAAAGAAATCACACTAAGATCTTCCGGCTCCGGCGGCTGAACACCGTTATTTTCTGCCTGCCAGCACAGAATTTCCCAAGGGGTGAAATGGTGATGTCCAATGACTTCTTTGAACCGATCAAAAATCGGATCATTGCCACGGACAAACCCAACCAAAGGTTCTTCGAAAATCCGTTCACCTAAAAACGGATACTCCATTTGGTTGTCCGGGTGATTGGCAATTTTGTCCTTGATTGTCCGGATAAACCAGGCTTCATTCAGCAGTGGATCAGGATCGCCCAAGTGGGCATCCAGATTCAGCGCTGGTTGTTTGGGGAAAAACATCCCTCTCATTTCGCCTATCGCATTTTTCATCCCCTCAATATCGGACAGGAATGAAACCCGCCGATACCTATCTTTCATACCCTTGCGTTTACTCATTTTTTAACCCTCTTTTTTTGAGAAAACACCATCAATAGCGTCGCAAAGAAGAAAGTTTTTCCCATACGATACCCCCATAGACTCACAACTCCGGGCTTATACCTTAATGCTTCCGTCTTTCATTGTCTTTGTGGCCTTGAATATGTCCAGGGGGAACTTTTTATAAACCTCTTCGAGCTTTGCCAGTAATACCGGATAGCCTATACTTTGTGCCAGCGCAAAGGGGCCGAAGGGGGAACCGCCGCCATTAGCCATGGCCAGATCAACTTCTTTGGGATCATCGGCAATACCTTCCTCCAGAATCTTTGTGGCTTCATTCACTTGCAGAGCAATCATGTGGTTAAAATCATATTCTTTAGTCGCTTTGGCCGGATCGATTTGGGGACGTCCCTGGGACCAGTCATACAAACCTTTGCCGGTTTTTTTGCCGAGAGTTCCCGCTTTTATATAGGCCATCAGGGCATCTGATGGTTTGTAATCCGGAGAAAGCACTTTGGCAAAATATTCGAGGCCATGAACTGCAATGTCAATTCCGACATAGTCCACCAGTTCGAAGGGTGACATGGGCATGATCGCTTTGAAAGCCGCATCGAATTCTTCAGGTGTGGGGTGACCGGCTTCCAGAATCTTGGAAAGGAAAACACCAGCAGTTTGGTTGACACGGTTATAAATAAAACCGGGCGAATCTTTCTTGACAATAACCGGAACCTTTTTAATCTTTTTAGCAATCTCATAGCCGATCGCCACGGATTCATCGGAAGACTTGCCGCCTTTGATGACTTCCACCAGCTTCATCAGAATGGCGGGATTGAAAAAGTGGTACCCAATAACTTTCTCCGGACGACTAGTGGCGGAAGCAATCTCGGTAATGCTGATGTTGGATGTATTGGAGGCCAGAATTGCATGTTTGGGAGCAAATTTATCCAGATCAGCAAACACACTTTTCTTGAGCTCCAGTTTTTCCGGAACGGCTTCAATAATAAAATCCGCGTCCTTCACGGCCGTTTGCAGATCAACCATCGGCGTAAGACGCGACAGAGCATCAGTATAGGCCTCCGGCGTCAATTTGCCTTTTTCTTTGAATTTATCAAAGCTCGCTTTAATACCTGCCATGCCTTTATCCACATATTTTTGTTCAATATCGCGCAGAACAACATTATATCCGCCCAAAAGACAGCAGGCCGCAATCCCGTGCCCCATGTCACCCGCGCCAATCATGGCAATTTTTTTCACATCTTCCGTTTTCATTATGTTTCTCCTTTCATTTAAAGTGTTATTTATTTTCCCTTATTTCATGTTGTTAAAAAAGCTCCCGAATTTTTATGCTATCAGTATTTGGTGGCAGGCTAATCAACATACCATCAACGCCCATAATAATTTTTCCTTGATAATAATTCTGCGCAGTTCCCAGAAAAGCGTTCTTTAAAAGCGAAGACGGCAGTGGTGGGATGATATGTGTAAGCACCAATTGTTTTACACCGGCTTTTTGCGCCACCTGTGCCGCCTGTTGGGGAGAAGCATGGTAGTTTAAAATATCCTTTGTTATTTTTCCTATTGTGACGTCAGCAAGAAGAGCTGAATTGTCATGGATAATATTAACCAGCCTTGGGCTGAGCGCGTCATGTATCAAAACATCAGCCCCAGTCGCCTGCCCGATGAGGGATTCAGAATATGCCGTGTCTCCGCTAATAACAATGCTTCTTCCTTTATACTCAAACTTATAGCCGCAGGCAGGCTTTACCGGCAAATGAACAACATTAAATGCCGTAACCTTCACTCCATCTTTATCGTAGACTACAGCAAAATCCTTCTCTTTATCGGATAAGGCAAATGGCATGGCCTTGCCTCCGGCGCCAGAAGGGGGAACTGTTTTTTCTCCGTGATGCGCTATTCTGTATTTTGTATCGAGTTTATAGGCTCTATTGAATCCATCCACTACCAGCTCGACACCCACAGGCCCGATAATATCCAGCGGCTTTTTATGAGCGCCTGAAGCCCAACGCTGAAGCATCATCTCGCCTAATCCGCCGATATGATCGGAGTGATAATGAGTCAGAAATACGGCATCTAATGCGCCGATGGAAAGACCGGTTAATCGAAAATTACGCGCGCTTCCATCCCCGGTATCTACGGCAAATAGCTTTTTGCCGGCTATGACCGCAATACATGGGCCCACACGCTTAATATCAGACAGAGGAGATCCTGTCCCTACAAGCACCGCATGCAATCCGTCATCAACTTTTAATCGCATACCTGTTAATACATTTTTAGCCGCCGCATCCAACAACCAGTGTGGCGGATTCGAAATGAGCAGGAACCCGGTCGCTGTCAGGACTATCAGAACCGCAACTGCAATCAGAATTGTTTTCTTCATGATTGAATCCTCATGTCTTAATGCTTATTTTGAAGATTATTCATCATTTTCTGCGCTACTTCTTTGCCGGCATTCTGGTTTTGCCCTGTTACCAGGTTACCATCTATCACACTGTAATTTGCAAACACATCTTGAAACGCATTTTTACTTTCATATTTAGCACCGGCTTTTTTAATTTCTGTTTCAGGATGCATCGGTGTAATCTCTATGCCCAATTCCTTTACCTGCTTATTTGTAACACCAGTTACTCTGCGATCTTTAAGCAGAGGTTCACCATTTTCTTTTTTAGCTTTTAAAAAGCCCAGTGCGCCATGACAAACAGAACCCAGTAGGATATTTTTCGCGTTGGCTTCCGAAATTTTTGCGCCAAGTATCTCTGAAATACCTAAATCATAAGATGCACCCCAGCCTCCGGCAATATAAATAATATCATATTGGGTAAAATCCACATCATCTATTTTAAGGGAGTTTTTGGCCTTGTTTTGAAAATCTTCATCCTTCAAATATCTTTTATCCGCGCCGGTTGCCACCGGCCACTTTACTGAAACCGGTTCAACCGGTATATTGCCTCCTTTAATACTGGCAAGATCAACTTTCATCTGAGCATCTAAAAACTCATAGTACGGTACCGTCATTTCTGACGCATATACACCGGTTTTTTTGCCTGTGTTTCCTAAAACATCATGGCTGGTTGTAATGATCAAAGCGCTTCGCCCCTGCAAGTTAAACGACTGCCCTTTGTAATCAGGGTGCAATCCCATATAAGCAAGTATCTTCGGGAGCATTAATGCTGATACAAATAACAAGACTAAGATAACGGCTAAAGTGATTAAAACTTTTTTTCTCATAACGAATCTCCTCTTAACTGTCTACAATTTAAAAAATCTCTTCGTTTCATGAACTTCTTCCGGAAACTTCTAAATATTATCCTCAAGATTAAATACAACTTTTTCGATTTTGCCGGTAAAGGCAAACGGCATATTGTTTCTGTAGGACGGGGACACAGGCGCGCCGTTATCCTTACCGATATCCATACCCTCATAAGCGGAGAAACGCAGCGGCACGGTATGCTCAAGGCGACCTGCCGCAACCTCTTTACCATTGATAAACAGTGCGGTTCTTCCTCCCGACCCCGCGCGTCCCGGTTTGTCTGCCGTGAACTTATATATAACATTAACCTTGCCCTCCGGCAGATAATCCGGGGCGATAAGGGTGTCAAACTTTACTCCCACGAAGCTGTAGGTGTGTTTCAGGATTCCATCTTCGACATAGAGAGAGAATCCGCCAAGGAAACTTCCTGCAGCGACGATGACCCCTTCCGTTCGCATAAATCCCTCAGCAGGCACTTCGATATCGGCGCTGATACTATAAGACCTTCCAAAGCCAAGTGGCGGCTGCATTCCCGGCAATACATTCTCCACACCGGGATAATAGGTGAATATCTTCCTGCCGGTACTGGCCATTCTTGTCGGAAATCCGTAAGCTGCTGCCGCTACCCCGCCCAGAAGCGGGTTCACCTGGTATTTGTCAGCCTCTTTATCAAACAGATCCTTCAACTCTATTACTTTTTCCGGGTAGATTGACGCCAAATCATCCGCTTCAGAGAAATCCTTATCCAGATTGTAGAGCTCACAACGATCCTTGTCCGGATTCCAAACGCCTGGTGCAAAACGTTTAAGCGTTTCGGGATCGAGTTTCCACGGATTTCTGTCGAGGCGGCAGGCAAGGATCCAACCATCCTTATACATCGATCTGTTTCCCAGAGACTCAAAATACTGCTGGGTGCGCATCTCCGGCGCTTTCGGATCATCAAAGGTTGAGGCGAAGCTCACACCATGAATCGGCATCTGCCTAACGCCGCTTACCACTTTCGGCGCGGAAATTCGCGCCACCTCCAGAATCGTGGGCGCTACGTCGATAACATGGATATACTGACTGCGCAGGCCGCCCTCGTCATGAATGCGGCCAGGCCAGCTGATGACAGCGCCTTGACGCGTTCCTCCCAGGTGGGAAGCGACTTGCTTTCCCCACTGAAAGGGCGTGTTACCCGCCCAGGCCCATGCAGAAGCATAGTGCGGATGCGTCCGCGGCCCACCCCAGACTTTAAGGCCTCCGTAGCGCTCGATCAAAGCTAACTGCTGTTCAGCGGTTATAGGTACACCGTTTATCGTGGTCATTTCATTGAATGTTCCTGTTTCCGTTCCTTCCATGCTGGCGCCGTTATCTCCCGTGATATAGATGATCAGAGTGTTATTGCCTATACCCATCTCTCCGATTGCCGACACAACACGACCAATCTCATAGTCTGTTTTCTCAAGGAAGCCCGCGTAAACCTCCATCTGACGGGCATAGAGTTTCTTCTCCTCGGTCGGAAGAGTTTCCCATATTGGGAATGCCTCATTTCGCGCCGTCAGCTTCGCGTCAGCGGGAATCACACCGAGCTTTTTCTGTCGCGCGAAGGTCTCTTCGCGATACTGATCCCAGCCCTGATCAAACTTCGCTTTATATTTGTCGGCCCATTCCTCAGGAACGTGGTGCGGCGCATGCATCGCACCGGGGGAATAGTACAGCAAGAAAGGCTTGCCGGGAGCCTGGGACTGTTGCCCGCGTATCCACTGGATGGCCTTATCGGTCATGGCCTCGGGGAAGTAAAAGTTCTTATCCGCCGGAACGCCGAGAATGGTGTTGTTCTCAACGATAACTGGTCTGTACTGGCTGGCCTCACCCGGAAGGAAACCCCAGAAATAGTCGAATCCCAGGGCGTTTGGCCAACGGTCAAAGGGACCTGCTGGCCCCTGCTCATCATCTGGTGTGAGGTGCCATTTGCCAAATGCCGCCGTGCTGTAGCCATTCAGGCGCAAGGTCTCGGCCACGGAGGCGGCACTTTTGGGCCAGGCGGCGTTGTATCCCGGAAAACCGTTGCCCAACTCCACGATCGCGCCAATGCCAATGGCGTGATTATTGCGCCCCGACAGCAGAGATGCCCGCGTTGGCGAGCAGATGGAGTTGACATGAAAACGGTTGTAGCGAAGACCCTGCCCGGCCAGACGATCGAGTGTCGGCATCTGAACTGCACCGCCAAAGGTGGAAGGTTGGCCAAAACCGACATCATCGAGCAGGATAATCAGAACATTGGGTGCCCCTTTCGGCGCTGTAACCCGTGGTTGATAGTAAGGCTTCGATCCTGCCAGGGTTCCATTGGCAACACCCTGATATGGCACTTCCGGCTGAGGAAGAACATCCTGTGCCATTGCAGTCATAGCGCCTGCCGCGACAAGACCCGCCACAGGAAATACATACTTTTTCATTATGGGAAAACGGCATTCATTCATATCTGCATTAGATCCTTTCTTATCACCAATGGCCCGCGGGTTGCCTCCATAATATGGGATACCGGCAGATTGTTTTCTAAAAGCTGCCTCATGGCTATCATATATTTATTAATATGCCGAAAGAATTTTTTATGCCCCTCACACAGATAATTCAATCCCCGTTTTTCCTCCAAGGTTGCAGCAAAACGATGCTTCGGACATCCACCGCGACAGGCGAACAGGACATCGCATTCCCGGCAGCATTGCGGAAGGGTGGTCTCTTTGCGAGTGCCAAAAGCTTTTTGCCCAGGGGAATCAATCAGCCGCTTTGGATCACTCGAAAGAACATTCCCCAAAAGGTAGTCAGGATACATGAAGTGGTCACAGGCATAAATATTGCCGTCATGCTCCAGGATCAGAGACTTGCCGCATTGCCGCGAGAACTGACAGACCGTTGAATCTCCACCCATCCAGCTCATCAGTGCCCATTCAAAATTCATGACAAATGTTTTACCCACATCGTTTCTCACCCACTCCTCAAAAATACTAATGAGAAAATCTCCATAGCTATCGGGCTCAACTGCCCAGGGGGTCACATCGGCCATGCTTTCCACCCCGAGATCAGGAGGCGAGGCAAGCTTTAAGCCCAGCGCGCGAGTTCCATTATCGGGCATCCGCTCTACAACCGGAATAAACTGGACAAACTCGACGCCGCGATCTTTTAAAAAATGATACACATCGAAAGGCCTGCACGCGCTTTCCCGTGTGATGCAGGCAAGCACATTATATTCCACGCCGTGCTTCTGCATAAGTTCAACGGCTTTTATGACAGCGTTGAACGTACCCCTGCCCCGTCCATCAACACGATAGCGGTTATGAATATCCTCCGGCCCGTCCAGACTGATGCCGACCAGAAAATTATTTTTGGCGAGAAATTCGCACCACACGTTATCCAGTAAAATGCCGTTTGTCTGCAGGGAGTTGGTGATTCTCTTGCCGTGACTATATTGTTTTTGCAGCCTCACCGCTTTCTTGAAGAAATCGAGCCCCATCAGCATTGGCTCGCCACCTTGCCACGCAAAGGATATTTCCGGAACATCATTTGCGCGGATATACTTTTGGACAAATGCCTTCAATACCTTATCCGACATGCGGTAATTCTCGTTTTCAGCAAAAAGTGCCTTCTTCTCCAGATAAAAACAATACTCGCAGTTGAGATTGCAGACAGGTCCGATGGGCTTGGCCATGATATGAAAGCCAGGCGCTGAGACCTCATCAGGCTGATCCCCAGATAATCGATTGGCATTTATTTCCTTCATCGTCATATCTATCATCTCTCTTGGTATATCTCGTATCCTGCCTATACTAGAGCAATTAGTGCGCGGCGATCAGGCTTCCAAGAATATAAGGTACATTCCTAATCATTCAACCCAAAGTATTTATCAGTGGATTCAAAAGCTACTCTGATCATTAAATCGATATCTTCTTCTTCCACTATATAAGGCGGCATGAAATAGATGACGTTTCCTAGCGGGCGAAGGAGCACTCCCTTCTCCAGGGCGATTTTGTAAATGCCGTAACCAACGCGCCTCTGCCAGTCAAAAGGTTTTTTGGTGATCTTGTCTTCCACCAGTTCCAACGCTCCGATCATGCCCAGATGGCGGTATTCGCCAACATGCGGGTGAGAATCCGCCAGCGCCCCTACCTTAGCGGCAATCATTCTGGCTTTGATCTCGTTTTTTTTGAGCACTTCTTCATCTCTAAAAATAGCAAGCGATTCACAAGCGGCGGCGCAGGCCAAAGCATTACCGGTGTAACTGTGGCTGTGCATGAAGGCCTTCAACTCTTTGTAATCGGCGTAAAAGGCTGAATAAATTTCGTCAGTGGTGACGACTTGCGACAAAGGCAGATAGCCACCGGTGATTCCTTTGGAAAGACACATTATATCGGGGCTGACCTCGGCGTGCTCACAGGCGAACATCAAACCTGTACGGCCAAAGCCAACGGCAATTTCATCGGCAATGAAGTGAATGTTGTAGTCCGTGCAGAGCTTGCGGAGTTTTTTTAAATACAGCGGTGGATATATTTTCATTCCGGCCGCGCACTGGACAAGTGGTTCGATAATTATGCCGCAAATTTCTTCGGCATGTTCAACAACAGTTTTTTCCAGAGGTTCAAAGCATTCGGCCGCGCAATTTTCCCGGCACTTATCATAGGGGCATCGATAACAATCCGGCCCTGTCGCCTTGAAAGTACTCAGCAGCAAAGGCTGATAAATTTTGCTGTACAGATCAAGATCACCGACAGAAAGTGCCCCCAGCGTTTCTCCATGATAGGCGTCCGTGATGGCTGCAAAACGAGTTTTGCTGGGATGGCCTGTCTGCTGATGATAATGGAAACTTAATTTTAGCGCCGCTTCTACAGCAGATGAGCCGTTATCGGCAAAGAAAACTTTGGCAAGTCCCGGCGGTGTTATGCGGATAATTTCTTCCGCGAGCTCAATTGCCGCCTTATGAGAAAAATTGGCAAAAATGACGTGCTCGAGTTTTTCCAGTTGCTCACGTATCGCTTTGTTGATTCGATCGTTGCTGTGACCAAAGAGGTTCACCCACCAGGAGGAAACAGCGTCGAGATAAGACTTACCATCTATATCATACAAGTAAGCGCCCTTGCCCCGCTCGATGACAATCGGCGGAAAATCTTCATAGTCTTTCATCTGCGAGCAGGGATGCCAGATATATTGCAAATCTTTTTTCTGCCAGCTATTCATGGTTTTTCACCCGACCGGATAACACTAAGCTTTTGCCCGATCTCTTTAATGTGATTTAATGCCTGTAGCAAATCTTCACGCGTATGTGTGGCCATGATGCTGATGCGTAGACGGCTTGTGCCTGCGGGCACTGTTGGCGGACGGATTGCGGAAACAAAAACATTGCGTTCCATTAACCGATTGCTGAAGGAAACTGCCAAATCCGGTTCTCCAACGACGATGGAAATAATTGGAGCTTCATTTTCCGCAACATCAAAGCCGGCCTTGCGAAGTTCCGTGCGGAACCAGGCGGCATTTGCCAGAAGAGTTTGCCTGCGCTGCGGCTCCGTTCGAATAATATCCAACGCTTTTCTCGCCACCGCAATTGTCGCCGGAGACAAAGCTGTGGAAAAAATAAAACTGCGGGACGTGTTGATCAGGTAATCTATCAAGCTTCTTTTTCCGGCGATGAAGCCGCCTTCACTGGCCAGCGCCTTGCTGAGTGTTCCCATCGAAATATCAATTTGGTCTCGCAGGCCGAAATAGTCCGCCGTGCCGCCGCCGCTTACTCCCAATACGCCTGTGGCATGAGCATCATCAACCATTAACAGAATATTATTCTTTTTGGCAATCTCGACTATCGCCGGAAGCGGCGCTATATCCCCATCTACACTAAAAAGGCCATCAGTAACGATCAATGCTTGTCTGCCGGTATAGCCCTGCACCTTGAGTGCAAGATCTGACGCATCGCAATGATTATAAACGACGATCTCGGCCCTGCTCAAACGGCAACCATCGACAATGCTGGCATGATTCAAACGATCAGAAAAGATAACCCAGCTTTTATCGGCAATGCCGGATATGGCGCCTACATTGGCCATATAGCCAGTATTAAAAAGCAGCGCCGCCTCCGTCCCTTTAAATGATGCGATTTCTTCTTCCAGCTTCTGGTGAATTTCATAGCTGCCCGTCGTCAGTCTGGAGCCACCGGAACCAACCCCATATTTTTCGATAGCATCTTGTGCTGCCTGTTTCAGACGATCGTCATTACAAAGCCCCAGATAGCTGTTGGAAGACAGCAGCAGATAATCTTTGCCGTCAATTTTTATATGCGGCCACTGAGGAGTTTGCAGATACCTCATCTTCCGGTATAGTCCGTTTTTTTTGATCTGTTCTAATTTTTCGCTAAATCTTTCCATCTACTTCACTATAAACCTTCCATCAGTCCGATTATTTTTTTTATATCAATGGCTTTTTCAAACACATCGGCGATATTTCCCGGTTGAAGTTTTTCCGTATCAAGCCCGGTGAGAGCCGGTATTGTAAAGATTGCGGCAATGCCGGAGAGTTTTTTAACTGTTTCAATGTTATCTGTCTCTGCTTCGGTTTGCCTGTCGCCGTTCATCACGATCCCCTTGATCGCAAGTCCCGCACTTTTTGCAAATCTGAGCGTCAACAACGTGTGATTAATCGTCCCCAGGCCGGTGCGGCAAACAAGCAGGCAGGGAAACCCAAGTTCCCGGATGAGGTCGTATTGCATAAAGCCTTGATCGTTCAGAGGCACAGCCAGACCGCCCGCGCCTTCGGCTATAATCATTTCGTAACTATTTTTCAAATACTGCAAAGTGTTCTGAATAACAGCCAGATCAATCGATCTGCCCTCCAGACGGGCGGCAAAGTGAGGAGCCACGGCATTTTTAAAGGAAAATGGTGTCATGTTTTTAGGGTCTTCGGCAAAGCCGGATACTGCTTTAACAAATGAGGCGTCTGTTGATTGAGAAGAACCATTTAGCAAAACTTCGCCACTGGCCACAGGTTTGAAATAGGCAGCCTTATGTTTATTACCCAGCAGCAAATGCATCAAGCCTGCCGAGACTACCGTCTTTCCAACTTCGGTATCCGTACCGATGATGAATATTCCCTTGGACATTTAGCGTTCCTCAATTCTTTTAATCTAACGCGTAATTTCAATATCAAAAGATGTTCGCCAAAGCAATCAAAAGACGGCGAAGGCAGGAAAAAACTTGACAGGCGCCGGATAATAGGTGAGTTTCCCAAAACACATCTATGCTTCATCGAGGTTAAAATGGATTTAATTGAAAAACTGAAGAACGATGCCATCAAGACGAAAGGAATCAGCAAAAGCGATGCTCTGGATCTTTTTATCGAAGGATCGAATAATTACTGGCGGGTCATGGCCGCGTCATCTGAAATCCGCGAGCATTTTAAAGGCAAAGAGATAATTCTTTGCGGCATTACCAATGCTAAATCAGGCCGCTGTTCCGAGGACTGCAAGTTTTGCGCTCAATCTTCTCATTATCCGACAGATGCTCCTTCATACCCGTTAAAAACTGCCGTTGAAATGATCGCTGAAGCCGATGATGCCGCGCGTTGCGGCGCGGAGTTTTTCGGCATTGTTACCAGCGGCAAACAGATCAAAGCAAAAAAAGAATGGAATGAAATATTCAAAGCTGTAAAAGGAGTTAACAAAACCGGGATCAAAGCCTGTGTTTCGCTGGGATTGATTGATACCGAAAAAGCCGAAAAGCTAAAAGCTGCCGGGCTTTTCCGTTATCATCATAATCTTGAAACATCGCGCAGCTTTTTCAAGAATATCTGTACAACCCACGATTACGAAGAGAATATCGAAACAATAAGAATCGTCAAAAAAGCGGAGCTTTCAGTTTGCGCTGGCGCGTTATTCGGCATGGGCGAAGGTATAACCCATCGTATAGAGCTTGCGGCGACACTTCGCGAGTTGGATGTTGATTCCGTACCTTTGAATATTCTCAATCCCATCAAGGGCACACCACTGAGCCACATGCTGCCATTACCACCACTGGAAATTCTCATGACTATAGCAGTTTTCCGTTTTATGCTGCCGGATAAAGACATCAAGCTTTGCGGCGGCAAGGAAAAGAATCTGCGGCAATTGCTGCCTCTGGCAATTATGGCCGGAGCTAATTCTCTGATGACCGGCAACTATCTCACCACAACCGGACGCGACAGCAAACTGGATATGGAAATGATTGCCGACATGGGGCTTACTGCTACGCGGGAAGCAGACTATTGTAAGTGCAACGCAGAAGGGGAAAATACCTGTCTATCTCTTAAAAAGGTAAAAAATAAATAGAACCGCTGTCCTTAATATTTCGGACACCTCTATTAATCCAGTAACTTGGTACGATGATGAAGACGAGAATTGTCACTGTTAAATTAGCAAAATGGTTTCCATCTGACGATGTATTAGCAAAAAAAATGGCTCGGCTATGCATTCTCAGGGAAGAATTAATGTTTCAGTTTCGATGTGCAATTGAATCTCGTAATGTTTCAAGTGAGGATGATTATAGTTCGGGCTGGAGGGAAATATATTATTTCAGACATATGTTCGGCACGTTACAAGAAATTCGTCGTTCCATCGAAAGTCTCGCAATGGATGTTAACTTTAAAGCTTTTATGGCTGCTCAATCACCAAAGTTACAAAAAGAATTTACACAATTAAAGAAAAAACTCGATTCTGCACGTGAAAAAATAAAAACTCTTAGAAGCGAGATCGGAGTCCATATAGAAGAAAATATTGTTGGAGAAGCACTTCAAAACATGAGCCATGAACGTTGGGGGTTCTTACATATTTCTCAAAGTGGACCAGCAAAAACACATTATAAATTTGCTGGTGAACTTATAATGTCTATTATGTTCCGAAATATACCTGACGAAAAGCAGATTTATAAAGCACAAGAAAATGTCGATACACTAACCAATTCAATGCACAATTTATTTCATATAATTGACTGGATTTTCTTTACTTATGCAAAAGATAGAAGACTATTAAACATTCATCTGAATTGATAAAACACGGACGATAGGAACCAGTTAGCCTACCCACAATTTAACGGACATTTCAAAAAGCATACAACGGAGAAGAAAGTCGTGTCCAATAAGAAGGAACCGATAAACGTTTAGCCGACAGTTTAAACTGACAGCAGTGCGATTAATGGAGGAAGGAAAGAACCCATCTGCTGAGGGAAGAAACCAAGAGTCAGGTCTATTTTCTTACGTATTCATTCAATGAATTGCTATCCTCCTAATAAATTAGGAATGATTACTAGCTCATCTGGTCCACACACCGCAGACTCTATTGCATTTTTCATATTCTTCAAGGTACTTGCCCCGAAAAAACCTTCCTCGTAATGATTATGATCCTGAATTAACTTTAAAGGATATCTCCGCTCGACATTATCCTCTTTGCCCTTTATCCGCTTGAAGTACTCATATGCCATTAGGTCGGCTACCTGCAATCCGACATATTCTTCAGGGCGAGCTGAAATACAGGTCTCTAGGCGGTGTCGATATTCAAATAATTGATTATTTGCTAACTTCTTGAAAAACTCAATTGCCTGGATATCGAATCTAGATCCTTTCTCCACGAAAACCGAAAAGCGATAATCAGGGGGAAGCGTTTCCATGTGTTTTGCGATCATGGCTATACATGTCTTAAAACAGGCGAACCAAGGTTCTCCTAGCTTTTTACGTCCATCTTCATTGATAATTATATTATATTCATTGACATACATACCGCAATTATAGGCAACCATCTTTTTTTTCATTTTTTTGATGCAGTCTAGAAGTTCACTGCTGTAGCAATCTCTCTTTTGTTTGCTCCACCCCTTGTATTCTTTCCGTGCACCATTCAAATCTGTCGCATGAAAACAAGAAATTCCGTTACGATTATTGATCTCTTTCCAGACCTTCTCTACCTCTTTCCAAGTTTGCTCGTCTGAGAAAAAACCGCTTATGGTAATAATACTTGGTTCTTTTGCATTCCCATCGTAACTCTCGTCGCAATAAAAGCGAAATAGCACAATATTTATCCTTATTCCTCATGGGTCACGTCTTGGGTACGCGTTTTTCATATTTTGAAGAGCATTTTTTCGACTAACATCTCGTTGTTCCTCAAGCACTGATTGTTGTTTCCCAGATATTATGGCTATCCATTGGAAATGAGGCGCCTTAATCCTGGCCCCAAAAGCATTAGTGCCGGCTATAGTGCCTTTACCCTTGAGAGCCAACATCATTCTAGGTGAGAAGGGGCCTGATTCAAAGTGAGTTCCGTTTGGTATTCCTGTAACAATGATTTCATCATAAACATTGGTATGACTTTCCATATCTGTATATCCGCTATAAAAGGATGCCGAGTTCTTTGATAGCATCTTTTTAAACTGCACCACAACTGCTATTGTATGACCTTCAAATTCATAGGGGTTAACTTCCAGCAGATTGATTGGGACAAGGGCTTCAGCACCATATTTCTTTAATTCTGCCAGTAGTTTCTCTCTTTTATCCTGAAGAATTCTGTCTTCTTCCTGTTTTTGTATTTGTATTCTTTTTTCTTCGGCTTCTTTTTCTTGACGAATTCTCTCATTCTTTGCCTCTTGTTCTAGACGAGTCTTTTCTGTAAAACTTAAATATTCTTCTGTTTTTTCCATCGTTATATCGGTAAACATATTTCCATCTACAGAAAATTTAGTAGAATGTGGAGAACACATAATATCGACAAATTTATTATCAATAGGCTTTTTAAATAATTCGTCGCCATCATAACCTTTAAAATAACCGTTAGAGATTATTTTACTAATTTCATTTTCAGATTTAAACCAACAACCAG
>JBAXON010000017.1:0-22165 GCA_037133255.1 Deltaproteobacteria bacterium | reverse complement strand
CAGCCCTGGGCTGCCACGATGGGTTTAACAAAAACCGACCACGCATAAACGGTACCCAAGATCAGCATGATCACAACGCCGGCAAGAGCAACAAACCATCTCTTGCTTTCCAAATTTTCACTTACCATATTTTTGTTTCCTCCTTGCCTTTTATAAGGCTAAATTAAGTTGATTACTTTATGTACTGCTCTTTCTTAAATTTCAATGGACTTCCGTGTAAAAAATCATGCCGCTTCCAGCTTTACCGCGCAGACTTTATATTCGGGAATCTTACCTATAGGATCCAAAACGGGATTGGTCAGCAAATTTACTGCTGCTTCCGCAAAGTGGAAGTTCATAAATATTGTCCCGTGCGGACTCTTTTCCGTTATTTTTGTTTTAGCAATCACGCTGCCACGGCGAGATGTTACCTTAATCATCTGTCCATCGCTGATGCCGAACTTATCGGCGTCAGCAGGATTCAGCTCCACAAGGCTTTCCGGGCAGAGTTCAGTGGTGCCCAAAGAACGGCGTGTCATTGTGCCGGTATGGTAGTGATAAAGTACACGACCTGTGGAAAGGATGAATGGATATTCCTTATCGGTAACTTCCGCGGGAGGTATATATTCAACAGCGTGAAACAGGCCGAGCCCGCGCGTAAATTTGTCTTTGTGTAAAAACCTTGTCCCGTTGTGTTCCGCTGTAGGGCATGGCCATTGGATGCCTTCTTTTTCAATGCGCTTGTAAGTTATTCCGGCGTAACTTGGCGTGACACTGGCTATTTCTTCAAATACTTCTTTAGCCGTTAAGTAGTTCATCGGATAACCCATCGCAGTTGAAATTCCGGCAATTATTTTCCAGTCCGCCTTGGCTTCTCCCGGTGGATTAATGACTTTTCGAATACGTTGAACACGACGTTCTGTGTTGGTGAAGGTTCCGTCTTTTTCCGCGAAACTTGCTGATGGCAAAACTACGTCAGCGACTTTTGCCGTCTCCGTCATAAAAATATCCTGAACAATTAGAAGATCCAGTTTTTTCAGCGATTTCTCTACGTGGTGCAGGTCAGGATCGGAAAGCAGTGGGTTTTCACCCATTATATAAAGAGCCTTAACATCGCCTTTGCCTGCAGCATTCATTATTTCTACAAGTGTTAAACCCGGTTTGGGTGACAAAACAGACTTCCATGCGGTTTCAAACTTCTTTTTGACGTCTTCATTGGCCACTTGCTGATATGCAGGGTAAAGATTGGGTAATCCGCCCATATCGCAGGCACCCTGAACGTTGTTTTGTCCGCGCAGAGGGTTTACTCCGCCGCCTTCAATACCTAGATTGCCGCAGAGCATCGCAAGATTTGCCGTACTCTTCA
Organism: Deltaproteobacteria bacterium; assembly: GCA_037133255.1. Lineage (GTDB taxonomy): Bacteria > Desulfobacterota > Syntrophia > Syntrophales > Smithellaceae > FEN-1160. The sequence continues at coordinate 20,820 of JBAXON010000017.1, read as the reverse complement.
CGTTATCTGTACCGCTGATATGCTGAGTTATGCCCATTGCGTAAATGATGCTGGCGCGGTTGGCGCTGGCATACATCCGGGCCGCCTTTTTCAAATCATCGGCCGGCACGCCGGAAATTTTTTCGACATACGCCGGCGTATATTTAGCCACAACAGCTTTTAGCGCCTCAAAGCCTTCAGTACGTTCTGTCACATATTCTTTGGCATAGAGGCCTTCCGCGATAATCACGTTTATCAGGCCGTTGAAAACTGCGACGTCAGTTCCCGGTTTCTGGCGCAGCCAGATATCGGCGTATTTGACTAAATCAATTTCCCGCGGGTCGATGACAATGAGCTTTGTTCCATTCTGTCGTACTGCCCGCTTGATTTTTGTGGCGATAACCGGGTGATTTTCGGTGGTATTTGTACCGGTTGCTAAAATTACTTCTGTGTTTTCCAATTCCGCGATGGAATTTGTCATTGCTCCACTACCGAATGCTGCGGCCAGACCGGCCACTGTTACGGAGTGTCAGAGTCGGGCACAGTGATCGACGTTGTTGGTGCCGATTGTCGCCCTCAAAAATTTTTGAAAGAGATAATTTTCTTCATTGGTGACACGGGCGGAAGCAAGCCCGGCTATACTGTCAGGGCCGCTTTTTTTCTTAATTGCAGACAATTTGTCGGCGATAAAAGAATATGCTTCATTCCAGCTTACTTCTTTTAAATCATCGGTTTTACTTCGTCGAATTAAAGGCTTTGTCAAACGGTCAGGATGCTGGATAAAATCCATGCCGAAGCGTCCTTTAACACAAAGACTGCCTTCGTTTGGTGCGCCGTATTCACGGTTTCCCGATACTTTGACAATTTTGCCATCATTAGTGAAGATGTCCATTTGACAGCCAACACCGCAATAAGCGCAGGTTGTGCGTGTTTTGGAAAGCTCCCATGGGCGACCGGCAAATTTTGCCATTTTATAAGTTATTGCGCCGGTGGGGCATACTTGCAAACATTCACCACAGAAAACGCAGTTAGAATTAATGTAGTCGGCATCAAATGCCGGACCGACTTTGGAATGTGAGCCACGATTTGCAAAATCAAGCACTTCGTTGACCTGGATTTCGTTGCAGGCACGAACGCAGCGTCCGCAAAGAATGCACTTATTGAGGTCGCGGGAAATCATGGTGTTGTTTTCTTCCATTTGATAACCGGGAGTCTCTATCTCAAAACGCGGTTTTTCAATTTTCAGCCAGTAAACCAGATTTTGTAATTCGCACTGGCCGTTTTGTTCACAAGTAAGACAGTTATGATCACCTGATGACCAGAGTAGCTCAATGACCATCTTTTGAGCTTCGCGCACTACTTTGGTATCGGTTCGGACAACCATTCCCGGGGTTATCGGCATGCAGCAGGAAGCTACAAGGCTTCTGGCATTTTCTACTTCCACCATGCAAACGCGGCAGGCACCAACATTTGTTGTGTTTTGATAGTGGCAAAGTGTCGGTATAAAAATACCATTGTTAGTGGCTACCTCAAGGATTGTTTGACCGGGATTTGCCGATATTTCTTTCCCGTCAATTGTAACATTTACCTTTGTTTCCATTTTATATCTCCCTTTTTACTATAACTTTCAAAGCTTTACGCTTTTATTTAAATATGCTTTGTAATTATGAAACGGGATATTATCACATCAAAATAATTTGTCAATTACATATGACTTTAATGTGACTTTAATATCCAAAAAAGATTTAATCAGAATTACTGCAAACGTTCTCAGGCGCAACAGTTAAATCAGAAAAAAGCATATAAGTAATACCAAGTAAGCATTCAAAAATTAACATTTATTTGAAAGCAACTTGGTATAAAAATATTTTAGTGGTAGTATTCAAGCATTACTCTTGACACTAAAGGGTGAGGTGAGATTTTAGCATTATGGGGGAAAAAAAGATCGTAACTATAGACGGACCGGCCGGTGCGGGTAAAAGCACCGTAAGTAAAGCTTTGGCGAAGAAATTAGGCTATATATATCTGGATACAGGCGCTCTCTATCGAGCACTGGCTTATAAAGCGCTGAAAGCTAAAATATCTATGGAAGATACATCCGCGTTAGCTAAACTTTGTTCCGGTACCAATGTATCTTTAAAAAATATTGACGGTAGAATGATAGCCCTAGTTGATGGGGTTGATGTAGGCGATAAAATACGTACAGAGGAGGTTGGGTTAGCCGCATCCAAAATATCCGCTTTTGCTGTTGTTCGGGAAAGCTTGCTCAATCTGCAGAGGGAAGCAGGTTTGCAGGGTGGTATTGTAGCGGAGGGCAGAGATATGGGTTCGATTGTTTTTCCACATGCCGATTACAAATTTTACCTCGATGCGAATGCTGAGGAAAGAATAAAAAGAAGATACAATGAACTGTTTTCAAAGGGTGTCGGTGCTGAATATCTTGCAATACAAAAAGATATGACAGCCAGGGACGAGCAGGACTCGAAACGAAAAATTGCTCCACTTAAAGCATCCGCCGACGCCGTAATTATTGATTCGACAGGTTTGTCCGTGGAGGGCGTAGTAGAAAAAATTATTCAGCATATTTGTGCCAGAAGAGGTGGGGATGTGCCTAATCATTAGGAAAAACGTAAGGGATTTAACTTGCTATTTGATTTTCAGTATGTTAGAAAAAAAGGATTAAAGGGATTCATAAAAAGGGGGTATTAGTTTAATGGTTAACAATAACAACTCAAACTTAACAAACGAAAAGGAGGTTGATGCAAGCACCAATGCAGCAAAAAATGCGGCAATTCAGTCGTCACAACCTAAAGAAGCTGATCTCGGTTTCAAAGAGCTATACGAGCAAAGCCTTAACCAATTGCAATATGGAGATATAGCTAAAGGTAAAGTGGTGCAAATTACACCGGACATAGTCATGGTTGATGTCGGCTGGAAAACGGAAGGTTTTATTCCAATAAAAGAATTGCAAGACGCCCAGGGAAATATTAATATTTCCGTTGGTGATGATATAGAAGTTTTCATTGATAAAAGAGATTCAGATGGTAACCTGGTTTTATCGCGGGACAAAGCGGCCAAGCTCAAAATTTGGGATGACATTAAAAATGCGTGTGAAAATAATCTCCTCATGAAAGGTACTGTCATCGAAAAAGTTAAAGGCGGCCTTTCTGTTGATATAGGTGTTACCGCTTTTATCCCCGGTTCACAAATTGATACACATCCTATTAAAGATTTAGATAAATTTGTCGGTCAAAATCTTGATTTCAATGTTTTAAAGTATGACCGTAAACGCAACAATGTTGTTTTATCACGTCGTTCCATTGTTTCTTCGGAAAGGGAATCGGAGAAAAAAGATACCTTAAAAAATATAGAAGAAGGAAGTATTGTTGAAGGTGTAATCAAGAACATAACCGATTACGGCATCTTTATTGATTTGGGCGGCATTGACGGGCTGCTTCACGTTACGGATATTTCCTGGGGTAGAATTGCCAAGCCTGCAGAAACATTCCATAAAGGTGAAAAGATTAATGTTAAAATCATGTCCTTTGACCGGGAGAAGGAGAGAGTCTCTCTTGGGCTGAAACAATTAACGGACAATCCCTGGGAGCACATTTCAGAAAGATATCCGGTTGGTGCTCTTGTTGAAGGCAAGGTTGTGAACTTGACTGATTATGGTGTGTTTGTCGAATTAGAGCCAGGTGTTGAAGGTTTGGTGCATATTTCAGAAATGTATTGGACTCGAGAGATTAAACATCCCTCAAAAGTGCTAAATGTGGGTGAAGTAGTCAATGTTGTCGTTCTGGAAGTAAATTCTGATGCCAAACGAGTTTCTTTAAGTTTAAAACAGACGTCAGCAAATCCATGGGAAAAACTAAGCGAAAAGTATCCGATAGGGACAGTTGTTAAAGGCTCGGTCAGAAATATTACCAACTTTGGGGTTTTCATCGGCATAGAAGATGGAATTGACGGGCTGGTTCATGTATCGGATATTTCCTGGAAGCATAGAGTCGCGCATCCATCAGAATTTTTCAAAAAAGGTCAGGAAGTTGAAGCCGTTGTTTTGAATATCGATATAGAAAATGAAAAATTCTCTCTGGGTATAAAACAGATCGAAAAAAACCCCTGGGAAGATTTACCGCAGAAGTACGCGCCGGGCAGTGTTGTGACAGGTAAAATTACCAACTTTACCGATTTCGGACTATTCGTGGAAATTGAAGAAGGTATTGAAGGTCTTGTTCATATTTCGGAAATTAGTCAGAAACGCGTAAAGACCTCTGCGGAACTATACGCGGTAGGAGATACCGTATCGGCTGTGGTTAAGAGCATTGATACTAAATTGAAAAAAATCAGGCTGAGCATTAAGGAAATGGAAGCGCCAGTGATGGCACCGGCATCGCAACCGCAATCAACATCGGTTTCCAATCAGTATATCAACAATCAGGAGAACATAGGTTCCAATCTCGCTCAGGCGTTGGCTGATGTAAAAATCGGCAGTCAGCAGAAGGACGAATAGCAAGCATGAGAAAACATCCGGTCATTTATGGAGTGCTTTTACTTTTTGCTTTGGGATTTATTTTTTATCTTTTTTTCTACAGAGCCGGCGCTCATACCGTTAACAATAAAACTTTTTCCTTAAATGACAAAGTTGGCGTTGTCAGCGTTAATGGCATCATTTCTGATTCTATGGAGATTACGGAGCAGCTGGATGAATTTGGCCGTGATGATTCCATTGTCGCGGTAGTATTGCGGATAGATTCTCCGGGCGGTGGTGTGGCCGCTTCACAGGAAATTTATGATGCCGTAATGGAGCTCAAGAAAAAGAAAAAAGTAGTCGCGTCGATGGGTTCGGTGGCAGCCTCCGGAGGACTTCTGATTGCTTGCGCTGCCGATAAAATCGTGGCCAATGCAGGTACCATTACCGGAAGCATTTCAGCGATTATGCAATTTGCAAATATTGAAGAACTCCTAAAAAAAATAGGTTTAAAGTCATCGGTAGTGAAAAGCGGCAAATACAAAGACATAGGCTCTCCTTTAAGGGATATGACCCCGGAAGAAAGAAAAATAATTCAAGATCTGATTGATGATATTTATAACCAGTTTGTTGATGTTATTGTGCGCGATCGCAATATTCCCAGAAATCAAGTTGTGGCAATTGCCGATGGCAGGGTATTTTCCGGACGTCAGGCTAAAGAATATGGCCTGGTGGATCATCTCGGAGATATGAGATCAGCCGCCAAGTTGGCAAGTCAACTTGCGGGCAAAGATGGAAAATATGATTTGGTTTATCCCCAAAATAAACGCGCATCTGTTTTGGACTATGTGTTTGAAAGCGCGGCAAACCAATTCAGCCGTTCTTTAAGGGAAAAGGCGGAAAGCTTCGGAGGGATAGGGTATTTATATCGTCCTTCGATGTAGCTGAATAAAATATTATGACCAAAAGCGATTTAATCAATAAAGTTCAGAAAAAGTTTGCAGTTTATACTAACAAAGATATTGCTTACGCGGTAAATGTAATATTTGCATCGATGTCAGAGGCGATGAAAAACGGAGAACGTACTGAAATTAGAGGATTTGGAAATTTTACAATACGAGAAAGAAAAGCTCGTTTAGGGCGGAACCCGAAATCAGGTTCAGAGGTAAAACTGGAAGAAAGGAAAACGCCGTTCTTCAAGACGGGTAAGGATCTGCGAGTTAAAGTGAATAACAAATATGGCCTTTAATACAATAATAATTGAAAAGAAAAATGGGTACGCCATAGTTAAATTAAACCGGCTCCATGAGATGAACGCAATTTCCCACGAAATGGGCAATGATCTCTACGCCGCGTTTGTTGATTTGGAAAATGACAGTGATGTGAGATCCATCATCATTACCGGCGGAGAATATGTTTTTTCCGCGGGGATGGATGTAAAAGAAATATCCGGAATGCCTTCCGCTCAGTGTGAAGAATATTTTGCGACGATGAAGAAATATGTAAAAAAAATATACTCCTGTTATAAGCCTGTTGTAGCGGCGGTAGGTGGTATAGCTTTAGGCGGAGGTTTTAATATAATCACTATTTGTGATCTTGTTGTGGCTTCCGAAAGCGCGATTTTTTGTCATCCAGAGCTGAAATTCGGCTTCAATCCGCTTTTTTATCCGTTAAGCCAGGTTGTAGGCTTAACTAAGGCAAAAGAGATAGTCATGCTGGGAGAGCCGATTGGGGCTAACGAAGCATTAAAAATAGGATTAATCAACAAAGTCGCGCAGCCGGAAAAGTTTATGCAGGAAGCGGAAAATATGGCTGAAATACTAGCAAAGCGTTCAACCAAAGTGATGGAAGAACTTAAAAATATTTGTGCCATTGTGCCGCGGATGGATAAAGTGGCAGCCCTCGATATGGAGTTTTCCATAGGCTCAATGCTCTTTGCCCGTGATGAATGCAAAGCTCAAATGAATGAAGTGTTGTTTTTAGAAAAATTGCGAAAGAAAAAACCGAAATAATCTATAAATTATCCCAGTCATTCCCGGGTGATGCAAAATCTTTAAGATGATCTCTTCTCTTTTTGTGCTGGAGTTTTTTTAACGCTTTGGCTTCAATCTGGCGGATTCTTTCACGGGTAACGCCCATCATATCGCCTACCTCTTCCAGGGTAAATGGCCCATAATTACAGGCTACCCAGGTGCAGTTTAAGAATGCTTCGTTTTTCAGCTTCCATTCACAAGTAGTGTCCAAGCATATTTCATCAATTAAAACTCTCTTTTTCTTACATTTATAAATATTGATCATGAAGATAACTCCTCAATTATAGATTCTATATATTTTAACTTACTGTTCATTGGTCTGTTTGTCAATAAAATTGAACATAAAATTTGATCATAATTTTTGATGTCACAATTGGCCAAAGTTTGACTAAATGCAACTATTAAAGCAACTTTTAATTTGACAACGATTAGGCTTTTAAGGTAGTTTATTTATCATTTTATTGTATAAATTTATTTATACTGAATAGTTAAACAGAGGTAATTATTATGCTGAAATCAAAAAACATTTTGCTGGTTATTTTAGTTTTTGCAGGACTTGCCGCTTTTGCATACGCTACTGAAAAGCCCCAGGCTGATCCGGCTAAAGCTGCGCCGCAGCCGATTGCGCTTATGCGCTGGGTTTCACTATCTTCGGACGCTCCTGATACTGTTCGGGAAATAATTCGTTCAGAGGTGGATAATCGCGAAGGCTTCTCCACAGGTCGGGAGGAAAAAGCAAATCTCAGAGCAGTGGAAGATGAAAAAGAAAGAGACGATGCCGAGTATAAAAATTCCATCATTAATGCAAATAAAGAATTTATTCGTGCCAAGAAAAAAAGGGACGATACTACAACTCAATTCCAGTCTACTACAACGGATCTTGAAGAATCCGCTAAAGGTATTAAAACAATTCGCGCCACCATCGAAAATCTTGAAGGACAAATTGATCGCTATGATCAAGACGTAAAAACACAGCAAAATTCTCTAAAACGCTGGCTTGTGACCGAAAAACAGGGCGAAGTTCTAGTTGCCGTCATTTATACCCGAGGTTTTAAAGACAGTGAGCATGATTTGGCAAGCAGCGCCGATCAGGTTTCGGCTCCGCAAATCGCAACACACATGGGAACTTTTATCCAGTCATTTACCAAAGTAATTAATAATGTCACTGATGTTGACTTTATCAGCGCGACTGAAGAAGGCACCGCCAAATGGAATAACGAAGAGCCGGTACGCATCGAGCTTGATAAAGGCGAAAAAGGCACGACTTATATGCGTCTGAAGCGCTATGAGCTTTACCCCTTTCAGGAAAATAAGTCCGGGGCAATTAAAGCAGGCGCATCTTCGGATAAATATAAAGTTGCCATCGTCAAGTCCCGGAAAGATTTGGACGCATTTATGACACAAAGTCAGTATGCTCCCAAAAACTATGAACTGAACCGTATTGATAGACTTATCAATGACACAAATCAAAACAACAACATTGCTCAGGAAGGACTTAATGAACAGGTTAAATCTTTTCAGGACAGGATAAGAAGCCTTCAGGAAAAAATCGGCCAGGCTAAATCGGATAAAGAAGCTCAGAAAATGCTTCTCAAGCGCAAAGAAGAAAGTTACTATAAGATGAGTCTGGACGTCGCGGCTATTCGGGAAAAAAAGGATACGACAGAAAGGCAATTCCATGAAGCCCAGGGATCTCTGCAAGAGAAAAAACGCTTACACGAATCCATTATTATTAAAACATCGCTTGCAACGACAAAAGGTTCGCAAACCCCAGCCGAGGCTTCCGCCGAAGCCATTTTAGACAAGCTGGCGGAAGTTAAGAATGACGCTAAAACACAGCATTCCAGTTCCACAACAGAAGTTACCAACTTTCGAGTCAGTGGGGAATCTTCGACTCAGTCCATTACTGAAGCGCGGATCATTGCGCTGCGCTTAATATCATTCATTAACGAGGGAGAAAGCGTGCGCGTAAAAATGGCGTTTCGCGTAAAAACTGTCCTCGATGAACAAGCTCCAGCCGCGGAAACGGTTAAAACACCATCGGAAAAGTCAGCTATTGCTTCTTTTTGGGAAACTAAACCAGAACCTAAACCTGAGCCAAAAACAAAGACCAAAACAGAAGCTAAAATTGAAACTAAAACAGAGATTAAATCAGAACCGGTTACCGAACCTGCACAAGATAAATCCAAGGCAGTTGCTTCTTTTAAACGTAAATATGTTCCCTTGGCTACAAGAGATGCGCTGGGGTGTCTTTTTGATTTGCGCAGTGTCAGCATGACTAAAGATGGCCTACAAGTAATTATTGAAGTTGTTAATACTCATGAAGAAGTGCGAAAAGTTGCTTTTTATGATGCTAAATTCCCTACATCTTGGACCAGATCCAGAATATATGATGCATCAAACAAATATTATGAAACAACTATGGCCTATGTTTTGAGGGGTTCTCAAAAAACCTTGATGTATGAAATCGACAGTCGCGGCCGTGGCATTGAAATTCAACCTCAAACATCAGTTACCATGGGGTTAATTTTCAAGAATGTTCCGGCAAACACAAAAACAATAAACCTCCATCCGTTCATTTATTACGGCGGTGGATGGAAATGGCAGGAATTTGATCTTCCCATACCAATGCCAAATACACGAATAGCTGCTCCATCTCCTGCCAGAGCCATAAAGAAGAAATAGTATTTACGGAGAGGAACGAATCACTGGTATGAACCCCAAAGCAAGCTGCGGAGTATAATACCCTCCGCTTTGCGGGATTGTTTAACTTACCAATTCCGCTACGCCCGGCATGCGCCGGGTTTTATTTACTTTTGGAATTGGAGTTTCACAATGAAAGCTACAATATATTATTATACGGGAACAGGAAACTCGCTTTGGTCAGCTCGCAAGCTATCTGATGCGCTGACGGATACACAACTGGTATCAATAACAAATGCGGGCGTGGACATTATTCATACCGCTTCAGAGAGAATTGGGCTGATATTTCCCGTACACATTTGGGGATTACCCTCGCTGGTCATTGATTTTGTCAACCGCCTGGAAATTGATCCGTCAAAATATTATTTTGCAGTAGCAGTCAATGCCGGACAAGTTGCCGCCACTTTGATTCAATTGCAAACACTTATGCAGACAAAAGGTCTTAAGCTTTCTTCCGGCTTTTCCCTTAACCTGCCGAGCAATTATATTCCCTGGGGTGGCGCTGTTTCTCCCGAGGCACAACAAAAGAAGTTTCATGATGCTATTGAGAAAATTAATCTGATCGCGGCAACTATTAAATTCAAAGAAACAAAACCGCTGGAAAAAGGACCGCTGTGGCAAAATATTTTTCTTTCTCTGATTTATCGCCAATCTTATAATGCTGTTCGCAAGATGGATAAATCTTTTTGGGCTGACGACAAATGCAATAATTGTGCAATCTGTGAAAAAATATGTCCGGCACAAAACATTCTGATTAAGAGCAGTAAACCGGTATGGCAACATAGTTGCGATCAATGCTTTGCTTGTCTGCAATGGTGCCCGGAAGAAGCAATTCAGTATGGTAAAAATACTTCAAAGAAAAAACGCTACCGACATCCGGAAGTCAAATTAAGCGAAATGCTTGCTTGTGTCCCTGCCAAAAAATGATCATTGGAATTACGGCAGTTTTATCCGTTGTCCGCAAAGCAAAGCATCCGAACTGCGCATATTATTTATTCTTCGCAATTCTTCTACTGTGATGGAATTATTTTTTGCTAAAGAAAATAGCGTGTCGCCTTTTTTTACAGTGTAATGTTTCGATGTATTTATTCCACCATTTTGCTTGCCTTTGCCACCATTGCGTTCTGGATGCTTTTCAGCCGAAATTGACGGGACCAATATTTTTCTGCCGACAATAAGCGGCTCATTTAGCTTCATTTTATTTAACTTGAGAATTGTGCCAACCTTAGTATCGAAGTGGGATGCCACAGAAAAAAGTGTATCCCCACGTTTGATTTGATAGGCTTTTGTCTTGATTTTACGGGCATCCGCAATCCGCTCATCCTCTTTATTTAGGGCGCTATTATCATCGGTTTTGGCCGCATCACTTGCAGGCGCAATTGATGCAGTCCCGGATAAATATTCGGTTACGGAAGAGGCTACTGCCATAGCCAGTTTCTTCTGAAAGCCATCGGTTTTCAGCAAGTTTTCTTCCTGCATATTGGATATGTATGCTGTTTCAATCAGCACTGCCGGAATATCCGGTAACTTCAGCACCTTAAACGGAGCTTCTTGAACTTTTTTATGCTTCAGGCTACTGACCCGATCAAGGTGAGTAATTAAAGTGCCGGCATACGTTTTGGACAAATTTATCGTATTGGTCTGAAACATATTTAGAACAATCTGATCGGACTCATTTTTGCCCTCACCACTTTGCACACCACCGATGATGTCGGATAAATTTTCATTATTGGCCATCAATTTCGCGGCCTCACTGCTTGCGGCTCCGGTAGAAAGACAGTACACGGAACTTCCCTTGGCAGCGCGGTTTCTGGCCGCATCGGCATGGATGCTGATGAACAGGCTCGCTCCCAAATCTTTGGCAATTTGCAGGCGTTTGTCGAAGGGAACATAATAATCTCCGTCACGCGTCAAAACTGCGCGGTATCCGGGAAGTTTGTTCACCGCTTTTTTTATTTCACGACCAATGACCAGCACAATATTTTTTTCATACGTTCCTCTTTTCCCTACGGCACCGGGATCTTCTCCACCATGACCGGGATCAATAACGATGATTTTTTTCGCAGTCATTTTGGGCAGAGGATCATTGATCATCTCCTGCTGTGCTGGCAACTCGAGGATAATATCAATCACAACGCGTTGCGGTTTATCTTGAAACTTTTTTAACTTAAACACATCAGTTTTTAGATGCTTATCCAGAACAAACTCGATTTTAACCGTATTGTTCTTCGTATTATAGAAGTTGATCTTTTTAATTCCGGGCTTGCTTAAAATTATTTCTGCGGGAATGGATTTATTAAAAGTTGCGGAACTGAACTTTAAAACGAGGATTTTTCCATTCTCTTTGACCTCAAAAACTGGTTCGGAATCAAGATCAAAGACTATTCGTGTATGATCCGGAGCCGCCCAATACCGGACATTGGATATCTCGGTTGAACTAAAGCAATTAGCGGAATTCAAACAAACGAAAAAAATAGTAAGAACAAAACATTTTTTATGTGACCATTTATTTTTAATCATAGATTCCTTCAACAATATTGGCTTAAAAATAGCAAATTTATCTTTCTTACGCAACAAGATAGATAGAATATAGATAGAAAAGATATTGACAAGCAGTTTCGATAATGTCATTTTCATAATGGTGAAAGTTATAGGGAAAGAGGATGTCTATGCAAGAAAATCGTTTTCAAAATGCTTTATTGAATTCCGCCGTGTTCCCGGTCACATGGGAACTGGTGCCGGGAAGAGGGGCAAGAGAAGCAGCCCAGGAAAAGGCCCTGTCTCTGGCCAATCAGGCCGCTTCCGGGGGTAAGATTTCTGCCCTGACTGTTACCGACAATCCGGGGGGAAGCCCGGCCATGTCTGCCGATTTTATGGGCAGCGAAATTCTAAAGCTGGGCATCGAGCCACTTGTCCATTTCACCGGTAAAGATAAGAACCGCAGCCAAATTGAAAGTCAACTTTACGCCCTGGATCGGACAGGGGTCAGAAACCTCCTGGTGATGAGCGGCGATTACCCTGTCTCCGGTTATCAAGGCAGACCTGCACCAGTCTTTGACCTTGATCCGATCCATACACTTCAACTGATAACGGACATGAACCGTGGGCTAACATATCCGGGAGTCAAAGGTGATGTCCGGCATAAGCCAAGCGATTTTTTTGCCGGAGCTGTTGTTTCTCCCTTCAAGTCGACCGAAGCGGAGCAGATGATTCAGTATTACAAACTCAAAAAGAAGATCGGTGCCGGCGCTAAGTTTATCGTTACGCAACTGGGATATGATGCCCGAAAGTTTCATGAAGTGCTCCTTTTTATAAAGCGGAGCGGTTTGAACATTCCGCTTATAGGAAACATTTATATTCTTCCGTACGGCGCGGCAAAAATGATGAATCGTAACGACTTGCCGGGATCAGTTGTCACAGATAAATTACTTGCACAACTAGAAGGGGAGAGACACGACCCCGATAAGGGAGAAGGGGCAAGGATTCTCCGCGCCGCCCGAATGTACGCGGTTCTGAAGGGGATGGGGTACAGCGGGGTACATATTGGCGGGCACAATATCAAATACGAACAAGTGGAAGAAATTATCCGCCAGGGAGAAGATCTCGCCCCCGTTTGGACTGACCTTGTCCGGCACTTCGATTATCCCATTGCCGACGGTTTTTATTACTTTGAGTTGGATCAGGAAACTGGACTGAATAAAGAGAAGATCACGCAGCGGAAGTCTCGACCGCTCGATGCTCAAGTAGGATTTTCCCATTGGTTTTCGCGGCTCTTTCATAAACTTCTGTTTGAACCGGAAAAGAAGCTTTACGGCCTCATGAAGGAACTCAGCCGCAGAGTTGAAGGGACAAGGCTTGAGCGCTTTTTTCACAAAATGGAACACTTGACCAAGGTCTTAATTTTTGACTGCAAGGACTGCGGAGATTGCGCTCTAATTGATGTAGCCTACATCTGCCCAATGTCGCAATGTCCGAAAAGCCAGCGCAACGGAGCCTGCGGCGGAAGCTTTGAGGGATGGTGCGAAGTCTATCCCGGAAAGAAGCAATGCGTCTATGTCCGGGCCTACGCCAGATTGAAGAAACACGGGGAGGAAATGCAGCTGGATAAAGGCATTGTCCCGCCCTGCAATTGGGATCTTTATCAAACGTCATCCTGGATAAATTATTATCTGGGCAAAGACCATACATCCAAAAGTCAAAGCAGTAGTTCATAATTATATTTATTGTAGATTTTGATGAAATAGAGTAGAAGCTTGCAACAAGGGCGATTAGCTCAGTTGGATAGAGTGCTAGCCTCCGAAGCTAGATGCCGCGCGTTCGAGTCGCGCATCGCCCACCAAATAATACCAGGTAAGCTTTCGAAACCCCGCGGTGAGACTGTGTCGCAATCTTCGTTTGTCATGGAGGAGTCGCTTGGACGACGTGGCAATCCCAATACTATCTACGGTTTATGAGATTGCCACGCCACCTGAGAGTCGGCTCGCAATGACAATTGTAACACAGTCTCACCGCGGGGTTTTGAAAGCAACGTGGCATTAAATCCCCAGATATGCCTTTTTAACATTTTCATCGGTGAGCAGTTTGGATGCCTCATCATTCATCGTGATTGTTCCGTTTTCCATTACATAGCCTCGATGGGAAAGTTGCAGCGCCATGTAGGCGTTTTGTTCCACAAGAAAAATGGTGGTGTTATGTTCGGTATTAATCTTTTTGATGATTTGAAAAATCTGTTTTGTCATTATCGGCGATAAGCCCAGTGAAGGTTCATCCAGCAGCAGGAGGCGAGGTTTAGCCATCATCGCCCTCGATATTGCCAGCATTTGTTGCTCTCCTCCACTCAAAGTTCCGCCTGCCTGGTGTTTGCGCTTACTCAGGATGGGAAAAAGCTCAAAGATGTATTCCAGATCATTTTTTATTCCCTGCTGATCTCTGCGTAAAAAAGAACCCATTTCCATATTTTCAATTACACTAAGCTGAGGGAAGATGCGTCTTCCTTCAGGAACTTGGGAAATGCCCGCGGCGACAATATCCTCGGGGTTCATATTTTCAATCGGCTGCCCTTCAAAGAGAATCCGGCCGCATCTTATCGGTACTATTCCGGAAATGGACATCAGTGTTGTCGTTTTTCCCGCGCCATTGGCGCCGATCAGCGCGACGATTTCTCCTTGATTAACGCAAAGCGATATTCCTTTGAGCGCGCGGATGTTTCCGTAAAAAGTTTCAATATTAATTAAATTAAGCACTGGCTTCAACCCCTAGATAGGCTTTGATTACAGCCGGATTTTGGCGGATTTCCTGCGGTGTGCCCCGGGCGATTTCTTCACCGTAATCAAGGACAAAGATATTTTGAGCAAGATTCATCACCAGCTTCATGTCATGCTCGATGAGCAAAATGGAAAGATTAAGATCATCACGCAATTGGTAAATCAGTTTTTCCAGTTCTTTTGTTTCCTGCGGATTCATGCCCGCCGCCGGTTCATCTAAAAGAAGAAGGAAGGGTTCTGTGGCTAAAGCGCGGGCAATTTCCAGACGACGCTGCGCACCATAAGGCAGATTTTTAGCCAAATCGTTCACATATGAATCGAGGCCGATTATTTCCAAAATTCGGTAACTATCATTGACTATGAATTTTTCTTCATCTCGAGTCTTTTTATCGCGCAAAATGGCGCCGGCAATGCCTGCGCCAGAGCGGCAATGACGGCCAATCATCACATTTTCCAAAACAGTCATGCCGCTAAATAAGCGGATGTTTTGAAAAGTCCTCGCAATTCCCAGCGCGGTGATCTGATTTATTTTTAAATTATTGAGACGGTGCTGTTTTCCTTGAGGTGGATAGATAAAAATATCGCCGGCATCAGGTTTGTAGATTCCGGTTAGGCAATTAAATAAAGTAGTTTTACCCGCGCCGTTAGGGCCGATGAGCGCGGCAATTTCTCCTTTTTTAATTTCCAGGCAGACATTGTCCAGTGCGCAAAGTCCACCAAAATTCAAAGTAAGGTTTATTACTTCTAAAACTTTATCCATGCTCATCTCAGTTCGTCATCCTGGAACCGTTTGTTTTGTGAAACTCATACTTTTTACGAACATCAGCCAGAATTCCTTGTGGACGAAAAATCATCATCGCAATCAGAGCCGCACCAAATAAAAGCATTCGGTAATCACTGAAAACGCGCAGATATTCCGGAAGCAATATTATTGCAAGCGCCGCGATGACCACGCCAATAATTGATCCCATGCCGCCTAGAACAACTATTGATAAAATCATGGCTGACTCCATAAAAGTGAAGCTGGCCGGATTAATGAAGGTTGTCTTGGCGGCAAAAAGAACTCCGGCAATGCCTGCCCATGTAGCGCCCAGGGCAAACGCCGCAAGCTTTATTTTGGTTTTATCTATGCCCATAGCCTGACAGGCCAGTTCGTCTTCACGCAGTGCATTCCAGGCGCGTCCGATGCGTGAGTTCTTCAAGCGGCGGATAACAAAGATCGCCAAAAGGCAGAAAACGACGAGTAAGTAATACATGTAAATTGCCGATTGTTCAGAGCTCAGGTTGATACCGAAGAACCCGGGACGGGGAATGTTGGAGATACCGCTGGGGCCAAAAGAAAAAGCGTTCCAGTTTTCCAGAATAAGGCGGATAATTTCGGCAAATCCCAGAGTGACAATCGCCAGGTAATCCCCGCGCAAACGCAAAACCGGAAACCCGACTAATATGCCAAAAAAAGCGGCAAGTAACGCTCCCACAGGAAGCAAAGTCCAGAAGCCAAGACCAAAGTGATAATTGAGCAGCGCGTAACTGTAAGCGCCTACCGCGTAAAAGGCGACATAACCAAGATCCAAAAGTCCGGCAAGTCCTACCTCAATATTCAAACCAAGTCCCAGCATCACATAAATGAGGGCGGTGGTCATAATGTTTACCTGATAGTGAGAAAATATTAGGGGAAATATGAGCGTGAAAATGGCAATTAGAATCAGGGCAGGGCGGCTGAATTTCGGCTCATCAAGTAATCGCCGCAGAGGCGAGGGCGTGGCACTGATAGTTTGAACAGATTGGTTTCTCTTCTTCAAAAATAACTGCAGTAAAAAAGAAAGCACAAAACTACCAATGCCCACGTAGAACAGGTTTGTCCAGCGCCAGACAACAACCTGATCAATTGTATTAACGCGGATTACCATAATAGGGAAGGTGAGCAGAATAAACCACAGGGCAATGAAAAATGATTTTTTAAGTTCATCCGTTATCTTCATGGCTGTTTCCTGATTACACCTTTTGGTTAGTTGTCCGACCTAAAAGCCCTGACGGTTTAAAAATTAAAATCAACACCAGAAGGGCAAAGGCAAAAACATCTTCGTAATCGCTGGATATGTAGCCTGTGGCAAAGCTCTCTGTTAAGCCCAGCACAAGCCCCCCAAGCATGGCGCCGGGGATGCTGCCTATTCCACCCAGAACTGCTGCAGTAAAGGCTTTGATGCCGGCGGTAAAGCCAATATAAAAATTGATTCTGCCGGTATGGGATGCAATAAGAATTCCGCCGATTGCGGCAAGCGCCGAACCGATGATGAAGGTTGTGGATATAACGCGGTTGACGTTGACTCCGACAAGCATGGCCATTTCCCTGTCCTGAGCTGTCGCGCGCATTGCTTTTCCCATTCTGGTAAATTTTATGAACAAGGTTAATGCGATCATCAATATTGCCGAGGTCAGGACAATGCTCAGTTCTGAAGGGCCGATAACAGAACTGAATCGGTCGAAAAAAGGGATGGGAGGCAGCAAATTGGGGTAGGGCAGAAAATCGGATGTCTGGGCAAGCATGACGTAGTTCTGTAAGAAAATAGACATGCCGATGGCGCTGATCAGTGGTGAGAGGCGTGGCGCCTGACGCAGAGGTTTGTAGGCGATCTTTTCCACGGTGAAGCCATAAGCCGCGGAATAAGCAACTGCCACAGCACCAGCCAGAACAAGAATCGCAATTGATGAAAATCCTTTCATTGTCAAAACTGAAGCCACGATCAAGGCGGTAAACGCGCCGATCATGTAGATTTCACCGTGGGCGAAATTAATCAGTGACAGTATGCCGTAGACCATTGTGTAGCCCAATGCAAGAAGAGCGTAAATGCTGCCGCGGGTAAGACCGCTAAAAAACAATTCTCCGAAATAGTTCATCTATTTGACTTCCACATAAGCTCCATTTTTTACCTGATACATGGAAAAGCCTACGCCAATGGCATCACCCTTATTGTTAAATGATATTTTCCCCAAGGGTGTATCAACTTTATAGGTTCGCAGTGCTTTGCTTACAGCTTCATATTGCGTAGATTTTGCTTTGCTGATGGCATTTAAAAGCGCGATGGTGGCGGAATAGGCATTGAGATAAAACGCGCCTGGCTCTGTGCCATAAGCTTTTTTATGGGCATCGATTGCGGCGATTGCCAGAGGATTTTTTGTTGTGTCTCTGGGGCCTGAGGCATAAACTCCTTCCGCGTACTTACCTGCAACTTTAATGAATGTCTGGTCTTTGACTCCGTCATCTGAAATAAACAGGGTTTTCATTCCTTTCTTGCGCATTTGTTGTATCACTGAAGCGGCTTCAGGGTGGTATCCTCCGTAAATTACGCCATCAGCCCCGGAGTGCTTTATTTTCTGCACGATGGCAGAATAGTCAACTGCTCCCGGAGTTATGCCTTCAAAAAGCACAACTTGGGCTTTTCCCGATTGATCGAGATATTTTTTGGTATATTCCGCAAAGCCCTTACCGTAGTCGCCTTTATCATGAATTACGGCTATTTTTTTTAATTTCAAAGTATTCAGGGCAAAGTCAACCACAAGTTTAGCCTGGGCATCATCCGGGGCAATCGTCCTGAAGAAATTCGGATACTGACCGGATTGAGTTAATTCCGGATTTGTGGCCGATGGAGAAATAGTTATAATATTAGCGTCTTTATAAGTGCGCAGAGCGGCTTTGGTAGCACCGCTGCAAATATGCCCGATTACTGCTACCACCTTGCCGGAGACTAATTTTGTGGCGGCGTTTGTTGCCAGTTCCGGTTTGCAAGCTTCATCTTCGATTACCAATTCCACCTTTCTGCCCAAAAGACCGCCTTTGGCATTAACATCTTTGACGACTAATTCGGCAGCTTTTACCGTCGGCAAGCCATAAGAAGCCAGATCGCCGGAATGCGAGCCTGCAATGCCTATCTTTATCGTTTCAGCAGCATTTGCCGGTATTATCAAGAAGAGCGATAGAAATAATGTTGCTCCCAGCAGGAATCGGTAAATATAATTGTTTTTCACTTTTTGCTCCTTTTCCGAAGTTGTTGCGGAATTACTACTTTAAAAGACTGATTACGTCAAGATTCAATAAACAGATTCAATAAATAATTATAATATTGAGCTTGATGTTCTGATAAGAATTGAATAAAAGAATATTATATGGAAAAGAAAAAAATATTTGCTTTTAATGATTTGGAAAACATTCGAACTTTGGGTTATCAAGAAGGCGAGTTGCTAAAACAGCTTGCCATTTACAGGCGTGGTGCCAGTTACCTGAAACTGGATCGCCCGTGTATAGTTAGTGATGGAATTATCTCCCTTACATCGGGGCAAAGAAAAAAAATAATCGATCTTTACGATAAAGAAGCAGGCAATTATAAGCTGATTAAATTTATTCCGGCATCGGGTGCAGCCAGCCGGATGTTTGCCGATTGGTTCCCTGTAATGGAAAAGGGCAGTTTTGGATCCGATATTCTTGATAAAGAATTCTTCCGTGACGTGGAAACTCTACCTTTTTTCTCCCTGATAAAAAAAGATAAAACAGCGCAAAAACTGTTTGCGGAAAAAAACGTAAAAGGACTACTGAAATTTATTTTGTCAAGCGATGGACTGAATTTTGGAGCGCGTCCTAAAGCGCTGATTTCTTTTCATAGCTATTCGGCAGAAGTTGCGCGCACTGCGCTCGAAGAGCATCTGGACGAAGCAGCTCAATATTTGCGCGATAGTAAAAACATCTGCCGGCTGCATTTCACTATATCTGCCGAACATAAAAAAGATGTCATGAGGTTCGTAAAAGCTATTGCCGGTGATTACGAAAAACTTTGCGGTGTTAAATTTAAGATAGGTTATTCTGTTCAATCCACAACAACAAATACGCTTGCCGTTACCGAAAAAAATCTGCCTCTGCGGAATGACGCAGGCAAATTGATTATGCGTCCCGGCGGTCATGGAGCGCTTCTGGCCAATTTGGGCAGCCTCGATGCCGATTTTATTTTTGTGAAAAACATTGATAATATCGCGCCGCTCCCGTTGCGGGAAAAGAATCTGCCTTATAAAAAGCTGCTTGGCGGTATGGCTTTCAAAATCAGAGCGGATATTTTTTCCATTTTATCTAAATTGGAAAAAGAAGAACCAGACGCTGCCGATATCGAAAGGATCACGAATTATTGCTTCCAAACGCTAAATATTATTTTTCCGCCGGATATGGCTAAACTATCCAAAAAGAAAAAAATATCTGTCATCAAATCTTTGCTTAACCGACCGCTGCGGATTTGCGGCATGGTGAAAAATGTCGGGGAACCAGGCGGTGGGCCTTTCTGGGTGGCAGAGAAAAACGGCACGCAATCGCCACAGATCGTTGAACGCGGGCATGTTGATAATACTTCACCGGAACAGTTGTCCATCTGGTCACAGGCGAAGTATTTCAATCCAGTGGATCTGGTTTGCTGCATTGAAGATTATCGGGGGAAAAAATTTAATCTCGATAATTACGTCAATAAGAATGCTTATCTGATAGCGCATAAAAGTGAAAAGGGAATTAAGCTCAAAGCCCTGGAATTGCCCGGTCTCTGGAATGGCGGGATGGCCTATTGGAATACGGTTTTTGTCGAACTGCCGCTGATAGTCTTCAATCCGGTGAAGACTGTTTATGATTTGTTACGCCCGGAACATTTAATTGGAAAAAAGCAAATTTAGGCTAAATAATCCAGCGCTCGCAATCCTCTTTTGCAGATGCTTTGGCTTGAATTGTCCTGGATAAATTCTTGTGCTGACAAATTACGTTTGCTTCCCGATCTGGGGGCGCGTCACTATAGCGAATGCAAAGTGATGCTGCAAGCGGCAGAAGGGCAACATTACCGTGAGGTACCACAACCTGAGGGCCGGGAAAGTCAGCCATAAACAAAACAAGATCATTATCTGTTGACAGTCCGCGCAGTTTTTCGTTGTCGGCATTATTCCGGCCGACAATAATCTTGCCTTGATCATCCGCGCGAAAGTGACGTCCGTATTTTAACAACTCAAGATCACGAATATCATGGTCTTCCTGATTCGAAAATAAATCGCGCAAACGGCGCGTGAACATGGGTTCGGTAAGCAGGCATCCTCCGGCCGGGGGCGCATAATTAGTAATACCGAAGTCGGTAGCCATTTGAATTTGTTCTTTACGGCCGCGTCCCGAAATGGAAAGTAGGCGCAAGCGATCTACTTTGCCTTCTGTCTCGGCTTTTGTCGGTTCAAGCAGCCCCGCGCTAAGCGGCCGCAGAATGTAATCGGGGAAACCGGAATTTTTGGCAACTACATAAAGAGATTGTTTCCCTTGGGACATTGGCCTTTGCCCAAGCACCTCTCCTGTAAAAATAAAATC
>JBAXON010000016.1:0-22287 GCA_037133255.1 Deltaproteobacteria bacterium | reverse complement strand
CCACAAAGGAGTTCTTACAGTAGAGAGTAAAGCAAAGCAAGGCAGCACCTTCCGTGTCTTTTTCCCACTGTCTGAATAAGCCCTGCCCCAAACTTAAAAGGCTGGAAGTTCGGTTACATACCATCCCGAATCATTCATGCTGAATGAGGTTAGCAAAAAAAGTTTATGCACCTTTTTAAATCCTGATTCGTGATGCAGGAAGCTACAGATCAATCTCGTTTTCTTTAGCAAATTTATTTATCCTGTCAACAAATTCAGGATTTTTGTCCGTTTTTTCCATATAAACCTTGGAGTATGCAAGAAATGCGCTTTTATAATCCCCAAAATATTTCCTGGGCAACTTCATAAAACCATTCAATATTGGTTCAATATTGCTTGCAGACATCAGCTTACCTGATACGGCTATCTGGGCTGCTTCATTTTTATCATAAGTTTCACGATCAACCGCCTTGGTTTCATATTCTTTAGTTTGCGTAATTGAAGATACACCGCATCTGGCAGGAATGTAGAAGATCAAAAACAACAAAAGCGCTAAGGGCACTGCCAGTGCTAACCGATGGCTTAATTTGGGAAGCATTCCACCCCTTATGGTCCATCCGTTTGCAAGCAGCGTGTTTTCTATCGGCAGCCAGAGTTCTCTGTAGTCGTAGGACAGTTTTTTTACATCGATTGCAAAGTTGCCATCCTTGTCAATTGTCACTGATGGTACGATGTCGGTCGACATTTCAGCAAAAATTCCTACTGCATAATTCATGGAAAAATCGAAGCGGTTCGTTGACAGAGACCATCTCCAGTCTTTTTCCGTCATCAGAAAATGTGCTTCGTGTTTTTTCTCATCAAAGGTAAGAACCACGACCCGCTTCTTCCCCATTTGACCGCCTGATACAATTTGGAAATATTTGATCGTGGACGACCATGTTATGGCAACCTTGCCATCATCTGACCGAAAAACATCAAAAAGTTCTTTTCCGTCAAAAGTTCTCTTAAAAGAGCGTTCCAGTTTATCTATCAATTCCGTTTTGCTGATGGAAGCAGCCCCCGGATCCGGCTTCCAGACAATAAAATAATCCTGCAGGAAGAAAAATGACATGACCCAGATGAATGCATATCCGGCCGCAATGATGGCCGTCCCGAGGGGATGCAGATTCATCAAGGAACGCAGGTCGAATTTAAACAGGAATACGGCGATAACCACAATAAGCGGCACTACCGCTATTACCGCGAAGAAAGAAAAAAGGAAGGCTAAAAGTTTGCCAAACATTTGTTCACACATCCTCCATAAGTTAAGAATATTAAGAATGCCCTGTCAAAAGCATCCCGAATTATCGTAATTAGAGCAGGGTGTTTTTTAAAATGAGCGCCTATTGCAAAATCATTTGTTCATTTAAAAATTTTAGACTAACTACACTTCACTGCCAGTGCTTGTACTTGCTGAGGTGTCGGCAGAAGACGTTGAACTCTCTGTAGCGGTTGCTTTTGTTTCTGTTTTTGTTTCCGTTGTTTCGGTTTTAGCCGGAGGTTTTTTCCCCGCGTAATCGGTTACATACCACCCTGAACCCTTCAGGCTGAATGATGATAGCGAAACCAGTTTATGCACTTTCCCTTTGCAGTACTTGCAGCTTTTCAGCTCCGGTTCTGTGATTCCCTGAAACGCTTCAAATTGTTTGCCGCATTTCCGGCACTTATATTCATAAATAGGCATATTTAAATCTCCCTGTATTAATTAAACACATCACATATTTTATAACGGCTGCTAAAGCAGTCTAAAACTATTGTCAAATCATGATTGACAGCGGACTGCAATGCATTTCTCGTTAAATCATGTACAACCTTTTCTTCTCGTTCCTTCTCTTCAATAGATGCATCAAAATCTATGTTACCGTTGCCGAAACGCAGGACGTGAATCAATTCATGCGCGGCAATGTAGAGCATCAACGGGCCTAATTTTATGAACGAATTAGCCCGATCAACCGCATCCAGAATGATATTGTCCTGCAAACAAACCCTGTAAAAATCAAAGCCTTCATTATCTTTTTGGGCAGTGCTATCCGGCTTTTCAAACGAATATTTACAAAGATGAGCAAACGCGCCGTCTTTTACTTCATGCTCATCCAAAAACGCAAGCGTTTTTACATCATACTTATTTTTGCGCAATTGATCTTCGCTCATTCTAAAATGGCGCGAAACTACCTTCTCGGCATCGCTAAATGCCTTGTTGGTAAGTGGCAACTGCGCTGGATTAAAATAATGAGACATAAAATCCCCACAACAACTATGCAACATTCATTACTAATATATGTCTTAAACCAGATAGTGTCAAGGGGTAGCCAGGCAGGGGAAGCTACCCGCATAAGCTCCTTTTTCATTGACTTCAATTTTATCTTGACCTACAATCTCGCCACAAAAAAATATCCGGCACAAGAGGAGAAAAGTCATGAAAAGGTTAATGCTTTTTGTCATTGTTTGCGTCACCATCGGGTGCCTACTGCTTACAGGTTGCGAACGTCTGAACAGCTTCAAAAAGGAAGGCGACATCCGTATCTCCGGTTTGAACGCCACAGTTGAGGTTATCCGTGACGAGAAGGGTATGGCCTACATCCATGCTGCAAGTGAAGATGACTTGTTCTGGGCACAGGGCTTTGTAACAGCCCAGGATAGACTTTTCCAAATGGAACTAACGCGGCTTTTCGTGTCCGGCCGCATTTCCGAACTTTTGGGCCAGGCAGGACGAGAGTCGGATATTCGCATGCGAACCATCGGTTTTGTCCGTCAGGCTAAAAGACATGAGGTGATCCTTAACGCCGAGACGAAACGCTTTTTGCAATCTTATCTGGATGGCGTCAATGCATTTATTGCCGGTGGTGAAGGAATGCCGCTGGAATTTAAACTCTCCGGCCTCAAACCACAACCCTGGACTATAGCCGACTCTTTAGCCATCGCCTATGTTATGGGTTGGGGGTCGGCGGCAAACATTAAGGATGAGGTGGTCGCGCAAATGCTGGTGGAAAAACTTGGGCCGGAAAAGGCAATGCAGCTTTTTCCTGTCAATATCAATCCGGATACTGAGAAAACCTGCAAACCATCTCCTAAGGCGGGAAATATTCGAAACGCGCAGAAGCGGCATTTGGACCTTACGGCCGATAAAACCCTCATGGCATTTTTGTCCGATCAGGTATCGGGACTGCGTATCGGCAGCAATAACTGGGTTGTCAGCGCCGATCTCTCCCCAAATGGTAAGCCTGTTGTCGTCAACGATCCTCATCTCGATGCTCGGATTTTACCCGGCCACTGGTATCCGGTTGGCCTCATTCTACCCTCCATGAGGGCGGTAGGCATCGTAATCCCGGGTGTGCCGGGAATGATTGCCGGTCGGACGGATTATATCGCTCTCGGGATGACCAATTCCTATGGCGATGCTCAGGATCTTTCCATTGAAACTATCGATCCGAAAAACCCGGATTGTTATTTGGAAGGCAAAAAGTCCCGTCCCTTCGAACTTGTGAACGAAACGATCAAGATCAAAGATAAAAGTGCCGAAGGTGGCTTTCGGGAGGAAAAGATTGTCGTCCGTCTGACGAAAAGAGGGCCGATAGTTTCAGGCGTTCTCAAGGGGCTCGATACATCCAAGGTTGTCAGTTTGCGTTGGTCGCCTTTTGAAACCATGGCGCCTTCCATTGGATTGGAGCGTATTATGAAAGCCAGGACGGCTGACGAAGTTCGGGAGGGCCTGCGCGATGTCACCACTGTTATGCTGAATTTTGTCTATGCCGATGTCAATGGGCATTACGGCTGGCAGACAACCGGCCGTCTGCCGATTCGTGCACGCGGAAACGGCCTGGTTCCGTTTCAAGTCACCGATGATCGCGACGATTGGAAGGGTTGGATACCTTATGAGAAAATGCCTCAAGCATCCGATCCCGCAAGAGGTTGGGTAGGAACCTGCAACCACAATACAGTCCCCTGCGACTATCCTTTTTATTATACATCCCATGCCTCACCATCGTATCGCTACCGCCGTCTCGTCGAATTATTGGATACGCCCGGGAAGAAATCGGCCGAGGATCACTGGCGATTTCAGCGAGACGCAGTCAATCTCATGGCCAGGCAAATTGCCCCGATCATGGCCAAGGCACTAATGAACCATCCGGACACAAAGGATATGGGACAAATTCTCAGCAGTTGGAATTACGTGGATGACCCTGATTCGGCAGCTCCTGCCATATTCCAGACAGTGTACCGCCAGTTTTTCTTTGCAGTTTATTCTGATGAACTAGGTGAGCCACTGGCTAAACTCCTTGGCGATAATGTCTACTTCTGGCAGGAGTCCCTCCAAAAGATGGTTCTGGCGGGAGATTCTCCCTGGTTTGACGATATTTCCACGTCAAACGTGAAAGAAACGCGGGATGAACTTTTTTACCGCGCAGGTGGCAAGGCAAGAAGTGAGCTTGCCTCACTATACGGCTCTAACCCGGGAGGGTGGACTTGGGGTCGCATGCACCGCATCACCTTTGTGTCACCAATCCGCCGTGAGGGCTTTGGACGAGATCTTTTGGGAGGTGGCTCTCACGCCATGGGTGGTTCCCAGGAAACCCTCTACCGCGCTAGCTATGATTTCAACAAACCCTATGACGTGACTGTTTTAGCGTCTCTGCGCATGGTAGCCGATCTGGGCGATCCTGATAAGATCATGGCTGTTTTACCGGGCGGGACATCCGCCCGCGTCTTTAACCCACACTATAAAGACCAAGTCGAGCCCTTTATGAATGGACAGGTTCTTTACTGGTGGTTTAGTGACAAGGCCATCCGGGAACATGCCAAGACAAAATTGCTCCTTATTCCGCAAGGCATTGAGAAAAAGTAAGATATTTTTTTCAGCGGTTTTTTGATTTCCTGATTTGGGGGACTTGCATTAGAAGGTTTAAAATGAGATTAAACCAATCGCCGGGAATATAGGAATAGCAAGTCATTGTGTTCGATGCCGATTAAATCGATCTGTCCCCGATTGTTTCCGATTATTCACCTGATACAGACACTCAGCACTTCCATCAAATCTGTTTCCCCGGCTATGACTTTAATTACGCCGCATTGAAGTAGTGTCTCCATACCTTCACTCATTGCCGTTTTCCGAAGCGCGGCTATAGATTTACGGCTGGTAATCATTTGCTTGATGTTGTCAGAGGCAATCAGCAATTCAAATATTCCCATTCTGCCTCGGTAGCCCATATTATTGCATTCGTCACACCCCTTCACTCTGTAAAGTGTAAAATCGTCAGTATAAGCGATATTAAGCGCGGCAAAGGATTTCTCACCGTAATGATGGACAAGTTCGGCATATTCCTGTGGTGAAGGATGATAAGCTTCTTTGCATTTGCTGCACAGGCAGCGCAAGAGCCTTTGGGCAAGAACGCAGAGCAGGGAATCGGCGAAAGCAAAGGGATCGATACCCATATCGAGAAGGCGTACTATGGTTTCGGGAGCATTATTGGTGTGTAGGGTACTCATCACTAGATGGCCGGTTGTTGATGCTTCTATCCCCATTTTCGCTGTTTCGTAATCCCGCATTTCCCCAACCATTATTACGTCAGGATCGGCGCGCAGAAATGATCTCATTGCCGCCGCGAAATCCAGGCCAATTTTGTGATGTATCTGTAACTGCCTTATTCCCTGCTGAGTAATTTCTACAGGATCTTCTGCTGTCCAGATTTTGACATTGGGCTTGTTGATTATCTGAAGCGCAGCATGGGCGGTAGTCGTCTTTCCTGAGCCTGTCGGCCCGACCAGGAGAATAAGCCCGTATGGTTTCGTAAGCTGGGCTTTGAAGAGTTTGTGTGAATTTTCAGGCAAGCGAAGTTCGTCGAGGGTCATTATTCCCCCTCTGGTGAGAAGGCGCAATACTACATCTTCAACATAACCGTGTGTCGGTAAGGTAGCAACCCGGAGTTCGATCTCATCAGCGCCGGGTACCTTGTATTTGAGCTTTCCATCCTGCGGAAGACGTTTTTCCGTGATATCAAGGGCCGCCATGATTTTGATACGTGAAACAATAGCCGCCTTGTATTCATAAGGAAATGTTTTATAAGAAATACATTCACCGTCAATCCGAAAGCGGATATTGACAAGCTTATCTTTCGTATCAGGTTCAATATGAATATCGGAAGCACGCTTATCGTAAGCCTCATTTATTGCATCGTTGACAAGTTTAACAATACTGACATCCGCTTCCGAAAAACTAATTAGCCCTTCTTTTTTAGTTTCACCATTTACGCCGGCAGCAAAGAGATGTTCATCTTCCGGTTCACCGACGTCATAAAAGTATTCAATAAATTTAAATATATCCTGACTCGTAGCCGAAATGTATTCTACAGATTTGGTTTTCAGGATATTTTCTATCATATCCCGTTTGATGATATTTTGGGGATTGTCAACGATTACTACTATCTTTTCTCCCCTAAATTCCAAAGGAACCCATAATTCGCGTCTCAAATATTCATAACGCAGATTCTTCAGAAGGTTTTCCGGCACAGGATATTCCCTGTTAAAAGTAATGGTATTAGCAGCGGAGGATGAATTTGATTTTGCTTTAACGCCATGTTTGTGAGAAACATTTTTATGTCTGTTTTTTTCTTCAGGGCGAGTCTCAGTTTTGTAGTTCATGATATGAATTCCTCTGAATTATTATTGATTCCGTTTCAATATTCCCATTGACTCCACCATCGGCATCTCCTCAAGCAACCAGGAAGTTCAGTCAAACAGGCCGGATTTCTTAAATGCGACGATATCTTTCTCGGAGTAACCTATATCCAGAAGGACTTCCCGGTTATGACTTCCGGCAGGAATTCCGGCAAATCTATACTGCGGAGGGGTTTGGGAAAACTTTATCGGATGAGCAAACTGCCGGACGATTTTGCCGTCAGGCAAGGGAACATCCACAATCATCTGACGCGCTTGTGTCTGCGGATCGGCGATAACTTCATTGAGAGTCATAACTGGTTCAATACAGGCATCAATGCCGTCAAAAAAGGCCACCCATTGGTCAAGCGTTTTTGTTTTGAAAAGAATGCAAAGTTCGTTCTTAATCTTGCCGTTATCATCGGGAGCGACTCCCACAGCCATCAAATCGTTGCGACCAATGGCCCTGCAAAATTCGTTGAAAAATACAGCCTCAAGTGCTCCGAAGCTTAAGTGCCGGCCATCGAGCGTTTCGTAAAAATCATAGAGGCAGCCACCGTTTAAAATTGTTTCTTCGCGTGCCGGTTCCGCGCCACCTGCCAGAAAACCTGCGCCAAACATGGCATTTAGTGCTTGCGCGCCGTCTGTCATGGAGACATCCAGATACTGCCCGCAGCCGGTAGCCAGACGATGGGTAACGGCCGCAAGGATTCCAATGACAGCATTTTGTGCACCACAGGTAACATCGGCAATCTGCGCGCCCGATAAAGTCGGTCCTGTATCTTTTCTTCCGCTGTAAGACATGATCCCACTGCGCGCCAGGTAATTAATATCGTGACCGGCGCGGTCGCGCAGTGGGCCTGTCTGACCGTAACCGGTAAGGGAACAATAGATAAGGTGTGGATGAATTTGCTTCAGCGCAGAATAATCCAGGCCGAATTTATCCATCACGCCGGGGCGGAACTGTTCGAGAATAATATCGTACTTCCGGATTAGGCGATGGATGATTTCACAGGCTTTCGGATCTTTCAGGTTAAGGGTTATTGAGCGTTTCCCCCGTCCCAAAGTAGCAGCTGCAGCGGACATATCCATGCCGGGGAGAATCGGAGGCAGAAATAAGGTTGCGTCAGGACGCGAGCCTGCCAGCACCCGCAGCACATCCGCCCCCAGGTCGGCCAGAATCATCGTGGCATAAGGACCGGGCAGGAGAGTTGTAAAATCCAGAATCTTCAAGCCTTGCAGCGCTCCGGGCATCGTATTGTTCCTTATCACGAATAGAATCTCTTGCCGCTTTGCGCCATGTCTTTTAATATCTGCGGAGGCTTGAAACGCTTCCCGTAAATTTTCTCCAGCGATTCGAGCTTTCCCATGACGCGGGAGGTGCCGATAGAATCTATATAACGAAACGGTCCTCCTTCAAATGGCGGGAATCCCAAACCAAAAACCGCGCCGATATCACCGTCGCGCGGGCAGGAAATAATTCCCTCCTGCAGGCAAATCAGCGCTTCATTAATCATCATCAGGCTAACCCGCTGCTGAATCAGTTCGGTCTCAAACTTTTTGCGGGGCGCGCCGCCAAGCAAAGCATACACTTCTTCATTGGGCAGTTTTTGCCCTTTTTTCTTTTTGCCTTCGTAGAGGTAAAATCCTTTCTTGTTTTTCTTTCCTTTATAATCCTTTGCAATTAGCTTCGGGAAAGCATCGGAGGATTGCATGCCCCTTGCCGCAAACATTTTCCCCAACTGCTCGCCCACATGCGCGCCGACATCAATGCCCACCTCATCAATGAGGGCAACAGGGCCTACCGGATAGCCGAACTGCCGCATCGCCCGGTCAACGTCGTTTGGGATGGCGCCTTCTTCTAAAAGAAAGATTACCTCGTTGAGCATCGGCGCCAGAATGCGCGTTGTGTAAAAACCGGGGCCGTCCTTAACGACGATGCAGGTTTTACCCTGAGCGATTCCCATATCGAGTGCTGTGGCTGCAACCCACGGCGCGGTTTTATCGGTAGTAATAATTTCCAAAAGCGGCATTTTGGGAACTGGGGAGAAGTAGTGCATCCCGATAACATTTTCCGGCCTTTTGCATCCCGCCGCGATATCTGAAATCGGAATGGCGGAGGTATTGGAAGCAAAAATGGTGCGCTCGTTTGTGGCAGCTTCCACATCGGCCAGAACCTGCTTTTTCACAGCGAGATCCTCAAAGACGGCCTCCACAACCAGATCGGTATTTTTAAACAGGGAATAATTCTCACAGGCAACAAGTTTTCCATACTGAACATCGCGGTCAAAGCCGATAATTGTGCCTGATTTGGCTTTCTTCTCCAGGCCTTGCCAAATTTCTTTCATTCCTTTGGCTGCCGCTTCCAGGCTTACATCCTTCATCAGAATGGTGTCGCAGATAGTAGTGGAGACAGAAGCAATGCCCTGTCCCATAAGCCCCGTACCGATTACTGCCAGTTTTCCCACTTTGCGGGCAAGGCTTTTCTGAGGATTTTTTTTCAGATCAGACATACCGAAAAACAGGCTCATCAAGGCTTTGGACTGCGAAGTTGTTACCAGCCTGCCGAAAAGTTCTATTTCCTTTTTCAGGCCGGCAGCTTTTCCGTATTTCTGGCCATGCTCAACCGCTTCGATTATGGCATAGGGCGCGGGGTAACAGCCGTAAGTCTGGCGTGTAACCATTTTTCTGGCCTGTGAAAATACTATTGCCCTGCCCACAGGATTTGATTCCAGAAGGAAAGTTAAAAAGGAACGCTTGCGCTTTCTTTTAATATTCCCGCTGCCTGCCAGCTCCAACGCTTTTTTAACTGCCGTTTCCTTGGCGCCATAAGGCGAAATTAGCTCGTCAATAAGCCCCGCCTTTTTTGCCTTTTTCGCCCGGAGATTTCGTGCCGTAAGCAAAAGGGGCAGAGCCGCTGTCAGTCCGATAAGTCTTGGCAGCCTTTGTGTGCCACCGGCAGCAGGCAGTAGCCCAAGTTGTACTTCCGGAAAACCCAGAGAGGTTTGTGGGGAGTTGACGGCCATGCGGTAGGAGCAGACCAGCGCAAGCTCCAGGCCACCGCCAAGGCAGTTGCCGGAAATGCAGGCAACCACCGGGATTTTCATATTTTCCAGACTGTTGAGGATGCTGTGACCTTTGGTGATATAGGCAATTACTTCTTCCGTGGTTTGCATGCCTTTTAGCTCATCAATATCCGCGCCAACTACAAAGTTGTCTTCTTTGCCGCTGACGATAACAATGCCCTTGATGCTCTTATTATTATTTATATCATTCAAGTTACCCGCCACTTCATTGAGAAAACCCGAAGAAACCTTGTTCACTTTGCCCTCCGGACAATCAATGGTGATAATAGCGATACCTTCTTTTGTAATTTCCAGTGTCAGATATTTCATGTTCATCTCCTTATTGCGCATTTTCCAGAATAATAGTGTTGCCTACAGCTCCCGCGCCGCAGCCGGCAACAAGACCGAACTGAGCATTCTCTTCCTGCATCCGGTTACAGCAGCTGGCAATCAATCTGCCGCCTGTCGCCCCGAAGGGATGGCCGATGGACAATGAACCTCCCCGCGTGTTGAGAAGTTCCTGATTAACGGCACCCAGTTTACCATCTTGCCCCAGTTTTTCCCTGCCCCATTTTTCTGATTCCATATAATGAATGTTTGCAATAATCTGGGCGGCAAAGGCTTCATGGATTTCCAGAACTTTTATATCAGCAAGAGTAATGCCCGCTTTTTTCAAAGCCCGCGCAGCAGAGAAGGCGGGACCCAGCAGCAATTCTTCCCAGGGATCAGACCCTGCCTGGGCATAAGCCTTGATAAACGCCTGCGGTTTCAACCCTAGAGCTTTGGCTTTTGATTCCCTCATCAACAGCACTGCTGATGCGCCATCGGTGAGAAATGAAGAGTTGGCCGCCGTGACGGTTCCGTTGCGCCGATCAAAAGCCGGCTTCAGTAAGGCCAGCTTTTCGGTGGTGGCATCTGCGCGTGGCCCGTTATCTTCCTTCACTACCTTGCCCGTTTTGGGAACGACAATGGGAACTATTTCCTTTTTCATAAGCCCATTTTTAGTTGCCGCAGTGGCCAGCCGATGCGACCTGGCGGCAAAGTCGTCCTGGTC
Organism: Deltaproteobacteria bacterium; assembly: GCA_037133255.1. Classification (GTDB taxonomy): domain Bacteria; phylum Desulfobacterota; class Syntrophia; order Syntrophales; family Smithellaceae; genus FEN-1160. The sequence continues at coordinate 11,499 of JBAXON010000016.1, read as the reverse complement.
TTTGCGGGTTATTCCAAGGCGGCTCGCCAGCCTGTCGGCATTGGCGCCCATGGAGAGGCCGGTGGAATATTCAGCGATGGCCGGTTTTTCGACCATAAAAAAATCCGTGAGCTTCATTCCTTTGAGCAGCTTGAGTTTCCCCAGAATACCTTTCGGGCGCTTATACATGGTAAGATCAAGCAGAAAACGCCTATAGCGTTTGCCGATTTTAATCGCGGGGTCGGACATGGATTCTGTGCCACCGGCAATGACCGTATCCACCTCACCTGCGTTAATCATATCACAGGCGGAGGTAATCGCGATGTTTGACGAAACGCAGGCCGCCGTGCAGGTATGAGCAGGTATCGTTCCGGGAAGCCCCGCGCCCAGCATAATTTCTCTGGCCACATTGGTTGTGGAAATATCGGCCATAACTGTGCCCATGATTACATAGTCAATCATTGATGGTTCGATTCCCGTTCTGACGAGGAGCCCTTTGACAGCAAAGCGGCCAAGCTCCCACGCCATCAGATCATAAAACTCCGTGCCGGAGCGTAAAAATGGCGTCCGGCAGGCATCGATAATGGCTACTCTATCTGAATTACTTGCGTTCATGCCTTACCTCTCTTTTTTAGAATTTCCGGAATAACCGTTGCCCGGAGGCTTTTCTTGTTGAATTTGCCTACACTCGTTTTGGGGATTTCTTTCAGAAAAACGATTTCATCAGGAATCCACCATTTGGCGACTTTGTCTTTCAGATAATCCTGTATTTCCTCTTTGGTAATAGTACTTGCCGCGTCAGGCTTAGGCACAACGCAAGCCAGCGGACGTTCCTGCCATTTATCATCGGGCAAAGCGATTACCGCCGCCTCCAAAACCTTGTCAAATCCCATGATGGTGTTTTCCAGATCAATGGAAGAAATCCACTCGCCGGCGCTCTTGATGAGGTCTTTAGTCCTGTCCACCAAAGAGATATAACCTTCTTTGCTCATTGTGCCGATATCGCCTGTATGAAACCACCCGTCCGGAAAAGTGATGGCGCTTTGTTTAGGATCTTTATAATATTCCGAGGCGATCCAGGGCCCACGCACAAGAATTTCTCCCATTTCCTTGCCATCCATGCGTGCCTCTTTGCCTGTATCCGTGTTGATGAGTTTTACATCAAGCCCCGGTATGGGCATTCCCGCTGTAGCCCGAATGTCAATCTGTACATCAGCACTCATTGTTTCCATGTAGCTTTTGGGAATGGATAAAGTGACAACCGGCGATGTTTCCGTGGCGCCGTAACCCTGTGCCAGAATGACTTTGTATTTCTTTTCGAATGACTCGATGAGATGCCGGGGCATGGCCGATCCACCGGAAAATAACTGACGGATTGAAGAAAAGTCATGCGCCCCGCCGCCTTCCAGATAATTGTGAAGCATTATCCAGATGGTTGGCACACCGCAGGAAAAAGAAACTTTCTCCTCGGAGATAATCCGGCACAGCGCCGCCATATCCAGAATTTGCCGACCGGGCAGCACCTGTTTCATTCCGCGCAGAGTGCAGGCAAAAGGCGCGCCCCAGGCATTAGCATGAAACATTGGAACTATATGCAGGGCACAATCCTTTTCCTGAACGCCCATTACTCCGCCTGTGACAAAGGAGTGCAGAACAAGCCCGCGATGGCTGTAGACAACTCCTTTGGGATCGCCCGTTGTTGCTGAGGTGTAGCAGATAAGGCAGGGATCGTTTTCATCGCGGTCAATCGGGAAATCATAGCTCTCCGGGAAATCTTTAATCAGATCGTCATACAGGACAACAGGGGAAAGTGTGGTTTGGGGCATTACTCCGGATTGAGACATAATGACATATTTTTCTACAGTCTTTAGCTGATCTTTAAATGGTTCAATGAGAAAATAGACATCTTCGTCAATAAAGAGGATGCGATCTTCGGCGTGATTAATGATGTAAACCAGATTTTCGACAGAAAGGCGGATATTGAGTGTGTGCAGAACAGCCCCCATGCAGGGGACACCAAAGTAAAGTTCCAGATGGCGATGGTTGTTTAAAGAAAATGAGGCAACCCTGTCCCCCTTTTTAATACCCAAAGAGCTCAGAGCGCCCGCGAGCTGACTTGTGCGCTTATACCAATCGGCGTAAGTATAGCGGAAAGTGCCATTCGCGTATACGGAGACAATCTCCTTGTCCGGATAAAACCTTGCCGCATGTTGCATAAAATTGGTCAATAACAAAGGATAATTCATCATGGCGTAAACCTCCCTGCGCTAAATGATTTTAGTGCCTAAAGTTATGCTACCTATTATGCTTACAGCCCCATAAATTTTGCCGCAATTCCCTTCATTACTTCATTAGTTCCTGCGAAAATCCGTGTCACACGGATGTCCCGCCAGGCGCGCGCTATGGGGTATTCCTCACAATATCCGTATCCGCCGTGCAGCTGGAGACACCTATCGGCAACACGGAAACCCATATCTGTAGTCCAATATTTCGCCATGGCGACCTCCACAACGACGTTCTTGCCTTCGATATGGTCCATGATCAGTTTGTCAATGAAGGTGCGTCCCAGCTTGACCTCAGTTGCCATCTCGACGATTTCAAATTGCACATGCTGAAATTTGGAGATGGGACGACCGAACGCGTTTCTTTCCTTGCAATACTTGACGGTGAAATCCAATATAAACTCCGCGGCGATTACCGCGCCGATTGCGCAAACCAGACGTTCCTGCTGGAGCTTCATCATTAGCTTGAGAAATCCGCTGCCCTTATCGCCCAGACGGTTTTCCTTGGGAATCCGGCAATCGGCAAAATACAGCTCCGCCGTATCCTGGCTGTGCCAGCCGATTTTTTTAATCTGTTTTCCTTTTTCAAAGCCGGGAGTGCCTGCCTCGACAAGATAGAGGTCAACTGCCTGATGCTGCTTTTGAACAGAAGGGTCACGCGCGGCAACGATGACCAGATCGCAGTTTATACCGTTGCTGATGAAAGTCTTCTGGCCGTTGAGAATGATTTGATTGCCGTCTTCCACAGCCGTTGTTTTCATTGCCGCCAAATCACTGCCGGCATTGGGCTCCGTCATGGCTACCGCTGTGATGATGTCGCCTGAAACACAGCCGGGCAGATATTTAAGCTTTTGAGCTTCTGAGGCAAACGCGGAAATATAAGGGACGCAGATATCGCTGTGCAGGGACGCGGCAAGCCCCGAGAAGTTGCTTTTGACAAGCTCTTCACAGACAATGACGGAATAAAGAAAGTCGCCTCCGACTCCACCGTACTGCTCGGGAATATCCGTGCACAGGAATCCCTGTTCGCCCAGCTTTTTCCAGGCACTGCGGGGAACAATGCCTGCCTCTTCCCACTCTTCGATATGGGGAACTATTTCTTTGTCGAGAAATTTCCGGAGACTCTCCCGGAAGATATTATGCTCTGCCGTGTAGTTAATGATGTTCATGAGCTTCTTCCTCCTTCACTTTCAGGTATTTAAGCCTGCTTTTCATTCCGGACTCAGAGAAACTAAAGTTGTCATGGCTAATCCGCCGCGTGCCCTCACGCGGCGACATTTCCTTTTTCAGGTCGTTGAAAGTATAGGAAGAACAGACTAATATGTCAATGAAATAGTTAGGCAGCTTGAAAACTATGCCTTTCCCTCCGGGTTTTTATGTGAACGCCCCGCGGGAATTTCTGGATACGCCAAACCGCCATCAGCTTTTGAGTTAAGGAGAAACAAGTTTTAAGGAACTGATGTCCACTGATCCGAGATCTCGGACATTTGCTTTGAAATTTTTAATACCCAGAGACACTTCTTTGACTTTGTCAGGGGATGTTACAATGCAGCAGGTTTTGGCGGAAAGTTTGCCTATATCCTCCGACAGAAAATCAAAAAAACCTGTGATCATAGCTTCCACAGTTCCAGCGGTAGAAAGGTTAGAACGGTCCGCTCCCGGCAGCTCAAAAGAAAAATCATTTATCAACATTGTGTCAACTGCTCGGGCAATATGGTGGGATGCCGTGTAAATTTTATCGTAGTTTGTATCGGAAAGTTTTCCCAGACCAAAAAGAAAGATAATTTCTGTGCCGATGCGCCGGGGAAAAGCTATAAGAATCTTTTCCATGAAGTCGCCGGTAATTCTTCCTTGCTTGATTTCTCTTGAAATCATTCCATTAAGACGCCAATCAATGAATCCGCAAATTCCACTTGGCGGTTTTTCATCGGCGAAAATACCCAATACCAAGCACTTATGTTTTGGCAGATCGGGTGGTTCTGTTGATAGGTGTATCTGCATTTTTCTTCTTCAGCTTTAAATTAAGGGCATCTAATATTCCGTTAATAAATGATCCGGAATTCTCCGCCCCGAAAGTTTTACCCAGATCTATCGCCTCATTCATGGTGACTTTAGATGGAATATCGTCACAGTAAAGCAATTCAAATACCGCCAGCCGCAAAATACTTATGTCCACCTTGGACATCCTGCTAAGTGACCAATTCTCCGAGCTACTCTCAATAAGAGAGTCAAGCTCTTCTCTGTGACCCCATGTCCCTTCGATCAATAAAGCGGCAAACTCCTTATCCGCTTTCGGAGCGACAAAATTACCCCAAAAAAGCTCCATCGCTTTTTCTACATCAAGGGTTACAAAATTAAGACTATAAAGAACCTGTAAGGCAACTTCCCTTGCCTTTCTCCGCGCTTGCATTTAATCCTCAAATCCAACAACACTCCATCACAGCAGTGTATTACGCTTTTGCGTTAAATCTTTTTAAATAAATCAACCATTTCAATTGCCGACATTGCCGCATCAGCACCTTTATTGCCTGATTTTGTTCCCGCCCGCTCAATTGCCTGTTCAATTGTATCTGTCGTCAGCACACCATAAATGACCGGAATTTCCGCTTCCATACCTACGCTTGCTATACCCTTGGTAACTTCAGCGCTGATATATTCAAAATGAGGCGTTGCGCCACGAATGACGGCACCCAGACAAATCACGGCATCAAATCGAGCGCTTTTTGCCAGCTTCTTTGCCGTCAAAGGCAGCTCAAAGGCGCCTGGTACTTTATAAATCTGGATGTCTTTTTCATCGGCGCCTGCTCGAATCAGGGTATCTATCGCTCCTTCAATTAACCTGCCGCTGATAAAATCATTAAAACGGCTGGCGACAATACCAAACTTCATCCCCTTGGCAACAATTTTTCCTTCGATTATTTTCGGCATGATTAATTACCTCTGAAAGTATTATATTTTATTTAGCCGCAAAAAAATAGATATTTTTTACGTTGTCTATATTTTTAAAAGATGCCCCATCTTGTCTTGCTTGGTCTTCATGTATCTTATGTTGTTTTCATTAGGGCTTATTTCTATAGGAACACGCTTAGTGATCTCTATTCCATAGCCTTCCAGACCGACAATCTTTTTGGGGTTATTGGTTAAAAGGCGCATTTTGTGGACTCCCAGATCAGCCAGAATCTGAGCGCCGATACCATAATCTCTTAAATCCGCCTTGAAGCCTAAAGCGATATTGGCCTCAACTGTATCCTGGCCTTCTTCCTGCAAAGCGTAAGCCTTGATTTTATTGACCAGACCAATGCCCCGGCCTTCCTGCCGCATATACACAATGACGCCTTTTCCTTCTTCTGCAACCATTTGCATGGCGCTATGCAGCTGATCGCCGCAATCACATTTCTGCGAGGCGAAGATATCGCCTGTCAGACATTCCGAGTGGACACGCACCAGAACATCATCTTCCTTTTTAATGTCGCCTTTGACCAGGGCAATGTGCTGCATGTCGTCGACGTCATTTTCATAAATAATAATTTTAAACTCCCCTCCATAACCTGTGGGAATATTCGTTTCAGCCAAGCGCCGGATAAGCGATTCATTCTGCATGCGGTAATCAATCAGATCAGCGATGGTGACGATCTTTAAGTTATGAACCTTCGCAAATATTTCCAAATCCGGCATTCTGGCCATGGTTCCATCTTCATTCATAATTTCACAAATAACGCCTGCCGGTATCAACCCTGTAAGACGGCATAAATCAACCGATCCCTCGGTCTGGCCGGTGCGCACAAGCACTCCGCCTTTGCGGGCGATTATCGGGAAAATGTGCCCGGGGCTGACTAGATCTTCCGCCTTTGCATCCGGATGAACTGCCGCTTGAATTGTTGTTGCCCGATCCGCCGCCGATATGCCTGTGGTAACACCGATTTTAGCTTCGATAGAAACGGTGAACGCCGTGCCGAAGCGAGTCTTGTTGTCTTTAACCATTGGTTGAAGATTAAGCTTATGAGCAAATTCCTCATTGATGGTCAGACATATCAATCCCCGGCCTAGGCGTGCCATGAAGTTGATAGCGTCCGGCGTAACAAACTGCGCGGCCATGAATAGATCGCCTTCGTTTTCCCGGTCTTCATCATCAACAAGAATGACCATTTTCCCGTTACGAATATCTTCAATTGCTTCCTGAATTGTACTGATTGCCATTTATATCTACCTTGTTATTTTATATACCCATGTTCCATGAGGAAATCTTTATCTATTCCCCGCGAAGAATGCAATAACTTTTCCACATACTTTCCTAAAACATCCGTTTCAATATTTACCAGATCACCTTCTTTTTTCGCAAGCAATGTGGTGTTTGCCGCCGTATGTGGTATGATATTAACATAAAATCTGCCTTTTTCAATCTTGTTTACCGTAAGACTTATACCATCAATGGCTACTGATCCTTTTTCCACAATCTTCCGCGATAGTTGATCATTTACTTCCACAGCCAAAATGACCGAGCCGGACTTTTGCGATTTGGAAAGAATTCTGCCTTTGTCATCCACATGACCCAAAACAAAATGCCCGCCAATAAAACCGCCGACACGAATTGATTTTTCCAGATTAATTTTGTCTCCCGCGTGCAGAAGGCCAAGAGTTGTTTTGGTAATAGTTTCAGCGGAAACATCGGCGGAAAATGTTTTTTCTTTCTTTGCGGTAACAGTCAGGCAGGCGCCGTTCACCGCGATGCTATCGCCAATGGCTACGTCTTTTAAATCAATTGCCGCTTCAATTTCTATAACGGCATCGGCTCCCTTTGCCGTCAGGCGCTTCACATTTCCCAATCCTTCTATAATTCCGGTGAACATAAATTACTTCTTACCTTTACTTAGTAAATCTTTTAACTCAGACATAAATTCCCCAACATCGCGAAACTGACGGTACACCGAGGCAAACCGGACATAGGCAACACCGTCGAGTGCCTTGAGCTCCGCCATAACCTTTTCCCCGATGACGCTGGAGGTAATTTCCGCCTGAAACACCTGACAGGCCTGTTCTACATCCTCAACAATTTTTTCCATTGATTCCATGCTGATGGGACGCTTCTCGCAAGCCGTCATGACGCCGTTGCGAATTTTCATACGGTCAAAAGGTTCGCGGCGACCATCCTTCTTTACCACCATGGGCATAATATCTTCGACAAACTCATAAGTGGTAAATCGTTTAGAGCAACCTAAACACTCGCGGCGGCGGCGAATGGCCTTCCCGTCCTTACTTATTCGCGAATCAATAACCTTGTTTTCAGCATTGCCACAAAACGGACATTTCATGATTTTTTCTGCCTAAGTTTTCTGCGTATTATACTTGCACTACACTGATTCCTGCTTCTTTCAGCATTTGAGCGGCCAAGGGATCGCTATATCCATCGCGGATGACGACGCGGACAATGCCGGCATTGATAATCATCTTGGCGCAAATGACACAGGGTTGATTGGTGCAGTAAAGCGTTGAGCCTTTGGTAATAACTCCATGCAGGGCGGCTTGAATGATGACGTTTTGTTCCGCGTGCAAGCCGCGGCACAGCTCATGGCGCTCACCGGAGGGAACCTTGAGCTGTTCGCGTAAGCAACCGATGTCCAGACAATGTTTTAATTTGGAGGGCGCGCCGTTGTAACCTGTGGCAAGAATCCGTCGATCGCGTACCAGACCCGCCCCTACTGACCGTCGGAGGCAGGTACTGCGGCGTGACACCACTTCTACGATATCAAGAAAATAATTATCCCAATCGGGACGATCATTTACTTTCTTGTCGGATGCTTTTGTTGTAGATTCTTTCCCGGTCATATTTTCCCGCTTATCAGGACTTGTCTTGCCGCTTGTGCGGGCCTAGACAGCTTTTATTCTCTGAGCATAAAGTGGGAATTGGGCACAAAGAGTTTTGACTTTTTCGGCCACAGCTTTAATTTTACTGTCATTATTAATACTGCCAATGACATCGGCAATATATGTGGCAATCAGGCGCATCTCTTTTTCCTTCATGCCCCTTGTTGTTAGTGCCGGAGTGCCAATTCTGATCCCGCTTGTTACCTGCGGCCCCTGCGTATCAAAGGGAATGCCGTTTTTATTTACGGTAATCGCGGCAAGGTCTAGCGCTTCCTGCGCGTCTTTTCCGCTTACACCTTTTGCCGTTAAATCAACCAGCATCAGATGGTTGTCCGTGCCGCCGGAAACAAGTCGGAAACCCTGATTTTTCAGCTCATCAGCCATTGCCTGAGCGTTTTTTAGAATCTGGCTTTGATATTCTTTGAATTCCGGCAAAAGCGCTTCTTTGAAAGCAACTGCTTTGGCTGCGATTATATGCATTAAAGGTCCTCCCTGCATTCCCGGAAAAACCCTGCTGTTCAATGTTTTGGCGTAAGCTTCTTTGCACATGATTAATCCGCCGCGTGGTCCGCGTAATGTCTTATGCGTAGTTGATGTGACATATTCACAGACGGGCACAGGCGATGGATGCAGGCCTGTTGCCACAAGCCCGGCCACATGAGCGATATCGGCCATAATGACCGCGCCTACTTCATCGGCAATCCGGCGGAAACGGTTAAAATCAAGAAGACGCGGATAAGCACTGGCGCCGACTACAATCATTTTGGGCTTATGTTCCTTGGCCAATTTTTCCACTTCATCAAAATCAATGGTTTCTGTGTCTTTGCTTACACCATAAGAGACTATTTTATAAAGCTTACCTGAAAAGTTGGCCGGACTTCCATGAGTCAAATGACCGCCGTGAGACAAATTCATTCCTAAAATTGTATCGCCGGGCTGCACTGCCGCAAAATAGACGGCCATATTTGCCTGTGACCCTGAATGGGGTTGGACATTGACATGATCCGCGCCAAAAAGTTCTTTACAACGTTCAATTGCCAGATTTTCCGCTATATCCACAAATTCGCAGCCACCGTAGTAGCGCTTGCCGGGATAACCTTCAGCGTATTTGTTTGTCATGATTGAGCCCTGCGCTGCAAGGACTGCTTCACTGACAAAATTTTCAGACGCAATCAATTCCAGTTTCCCCGCCTGACGGCGTGTTTCCAGATCGATTGCGTGGGCAACTTCCGGATCAGCTTTTTCCAAAAAAGACATTAACTATGCTTCCTCCTGATGTAGTTTTAATCGCGGTATTTCTTTAATATTAAAACGGCATTAACACCGCCAAAACCAAAGCTGTTAGACATGGCAGTGTTTATTTCTTTGTGTCTGGCGACTTTCGGGACGAAATCGAGATCACATTCATCGTCCGGATCGTCCAGATTAATAGTCGGCGGGATGATTCCATGCTGAAGCGCCAAAATCGAAAATATCGCTTCCACAGCGCCGGTTCCACCCAGCATGTGGCCGGTCATGGATTTTGTTGAACTGACAAGCAGTTTATAGGCGTGTTCGCCAAAAAGGGTTTTGATTGCCTGGGCTTCATATAAATCGTTGAGCGGCGTTGATGTACCGTGAGCGTTGATATAGTCAATATCGGGTGGGTTCATCCCGGCATCTTTAAGCGCAACTTTCATGCTGCGGATAGCGCCTTCATGGCCGGGGGGCGGTGCGGCAAGATGGAAGGCATCCGATGAGCAGCCATAGCCGGCGATTTCGCCGTAAATTCTCGCTCCTCTTTTGAGGGCAAAGGATAATTCTTCCAGGATCAATACGCCGCAACCTTCAGCAATAACAAAGCCATTGCGCCCTTTGTCAAACGGACGGCTGGCTATCGGGGGATCATCATTGCTGGTCGAAAGCGCCTTCATGGCGGCAAACCCGCCAACTGCAAGTTGTGTAATGGCCGCTTCTACTCCACCGGTGATCATGGCATCCGCGTCTCCATAAACTATCGTCTTGTAGGCATCGCCTATGGCTGATGTCCCTGAAGCGCAGGCGGTGACGGCACAATTGATGGGGCCCTTGGCGCCAAAACGAATGGAGACATGTCCGGAACCAAGATTGGCAAGGATTGCGGGAACGGAGAAAGGTGATATTCTGCGGGGGCCGGATTTGTATAGCGTCTCTATTTCGTGTTCTAAAGTCGCAAGCCCGCCGATAGCTGATCCGATGATAACGCCAACACGCTCGGCAATTTCGGGGCTTATCGTTAAGCCCGCATCCTCCATGGCCATAGCGGCTGCGGCCAGAGAGTAAATGGCAAAGTTATCATAACGCCTGACTTCTTTTTTATCGACGAATTGCAGCGGGTCAAAATTTTTAATTTCACCGGCGATTCGGGAATTAAAAGCGGAACTGTCAAACTTGGTAATCGCCGTAATGCCTGATTTTCCGGCAATCGCGCCTTCCCAAGATTCTATAACGGTATTACCCAGAGGCGTTAACGCGCCCATACCTGTTACGACAACACGCCTTTTCATTAGTTTCAACCCTGAATTTATAAACTAATTGATTCCCTTTTTTGTCAGGAATTCAATAACGTCTTTGATTGTGCGAATTTTCTCAAGTTCTTCGTCCGCTATCTCAACACCAAAAGCTTCTTCCATCTCCATAATCAATTCCACAAGATCAAGAGAATCAGCGCCTAAATCGTCAATAAAAGAAGCCTCCAAAACGCATTCTTCTTTTGTAACATCGAGTTGTTCCATTACGAGTTTAATAACTTTTTCTTCTAACGACATGTAAAATCCTCCTCTATATCTATTGGTACCTAAAATTTAATTCAACTATTCTTTAGCAGCTTTTTCCGTTGATACAATTTCTCTGCCTTTATAAGTGCCGCATGTAGGGCAGACACGATGAGGCAATTTTGGCTCATTACATTGCGGGCATAAAGATAAAGATGGAGGCGTCAAAAAATCATGCGCCCTTCTTGTATTTCTTCTGGTTTTTGAATGTCTCTTTGTTGGATTTGGCATAAATTATCCTTCTTTAATTTAATTTTTTACTATAAAATTTTTTAATACAGCCATTTTGCTGTTTACAGCGGCTAAATGGCAATTACAGGAAGATTTATTTAAATTCATCCCGCAGTGCGGGCACAACCCTTTACAATCTTCTGTGCAAAGTTTTTTAATCGGTATCTGCAAAAGTATCTGTTCACAGATTATCGATGTAAAATCTATAACCTCTCCCGAGTAATGACTTATTTCCAGTTCTTCCGCGGTTAGTTCCACATCTTCTCTGGTTTCAGCTTTAGCCGGAACCAAGGTATACACAAAGTTTCCGCCGATAGGAACGCTGATGTCTTCCAGACAGCGACTGCAATCAC
>JBAXON010000015.1:0-23898 GCA_037133255.1 Deltaproteobacteria bacterium | reverse complement strand
GATTGCAGTAGTTTAGAACGTGTGGGGGAAAAGGCTGCACGCATTGAAAAAATTCAGACATTGATTAATATTGATCATCATATTTCCAATGGAGGTTTTTGCCGGTTATCGATGCTTGACGGTCAGGCCAGTTCAACAGGTGAACTGCTTTATCGTCTGATGCGCGAAATGCGCTGTAAGATGACAAAAGACATTTGCACTAATTTATACGCGGCAATTATTACCGATACTGGCGGGTTCCGCTATTCCAGCACGCATCGGGATACATTGCAGGCAGCCGGTGTTTTAGTTGAAAATGGAGCTAATCCTCAGTGGATTTCAGAAAACATTTATGAAAGTGATTCTCCGGCAAGATTAAGATTACTGGCCAAAGTGCTGGAAACTATGTCTTTGGATTTGGAAAATGGAGTAGGTTCTTTAGTTGTAACCCAGGAGGCGCTGCTGAAGACAGGATCGTCTCTGGATCATGCCGAAGGCTTTATCGATATTCCTCGAACTGTTAAGGGCATTGATATATCGGTGCTTTACTCTCAACTGGAAAATAAATATTATAAGGTTAGCCTGCGGTCCAAGCGCCAGATCAACGTGGAAAAAGTTGCCCGAAAGTTTGGCGGCGGCGGTCATATAAACGCTGCGGCCTGTCGAATAAAAGGGGATATAGAAGAAATCAAAGCGCTTATTGCCAATGCTATTAAGGAAATATAGTAAGCTATGGATGGGATAGTGATTATTGATAAACCAGCCGGCAAAACTTCTCATGATGTTGTGAGCGAAGTAAAAAAAATCATGGGCGCAAAAAAAGCAGGCCATACCGGAACGCTTGATCCGATGGCCACAGGGGTTCTTCCTATTTGCCTGAATGAGGCGACAAAGCTTGCCCAATTTTTAACGGGAGAGAATAAGGAATACCTGGCAACAATGCTTTTGGGTGTCAAGACGGACACATTGGATACAGAGGGAGAGATTACCGGAAGATCAGATAAATTTGTTTCCGAAGAAGAAATAAGAGCGGCGCTGGCGAAGATGGTAGGGAAAATTCAACAGGTGCCGCCCGCGTATTCGGCAATTAAGCATCATGGCCAGCCCTTGTATAAATACGCGCGGAAGGGGATTTTTTTGGAGACAGCAGCAAGAGAAATAGAAATATACAGTATTTTTATTGAAGATATTTCTTTTCCCCGGGTGACTTTCCGGATTGCTTGTTCCAAGGGAACCTACATTAGATCGATTTGTTCGGACGTTGGCGAAATGCTAGGATGCGGGGCATGTCTATGCGGTTTGCGCCGCTTGCGCAGCGGATTATTTTCAACTGATATGGCGGTATCTTTAGAAAATTATGAGCGGAAAGAAAAAAAATGCGAACTTCTGGCAAAGATGCTGCCGCTTACAAAATCACTGCCGCTTTTGACTGGAATCGAGGTTGAAGAAGAATTTGCCAATAAGTTGCGTGACGGAATGCAGCCTTCTGTTGGGGCAATGCAGCTTCATGTTCTCCCTTTTCTTGAAGCCGGAGATATGATAAAGTTTGTAAGTCAGGGTGGTGCGCTCATCGCGGTGGCGGAAATGCTGGCAGCGGTTAGTAATTTTTCTGAATTGAATGGAAATTATCAGGCGGCTAAGATTGTTAGAGTATTTAATGATGTGAACAATTAAAAAATAATAATATAACAAAGGAATTAATCTTTAGGAGGAAAAAAGCGTGTTAACTTTGGAAAGAAGAAAAGAATTAATTGCGGATTACCGGCTTCACGAAAAGGATACCGGTTCGCCGGAAGTCCAAATTGCACTTTTAAGCGCCAGGATTGAATATCTGACGGAGCATTTTAAGGCGCATAAGAAGGATCATCATTCCCGTCGCGGTTTGTTGAAACTTGTCGGTCAGAGAAGAAGACTGCTCAATTATATCAAAGAGGATGATGTTGAGCGATACAGAAACATAATCAAACGTCTGGGCCTCAGGAAGTAACAAAAGTAGTTCAAGGGCGGAAGGCAAAAGTTTGTACCCAAGTAGCTATCAAATTTTAAAGGTTGATTTACGGGGTATAATACCAAGTAAGCTTTCAAAAATTAGCATTTTGTTTTTTAAAAGCAACTTGTTATTATCAGATTGGCCAGGTATTTTAAAATGCCCGCGTCAATAAGCTTTTGCGTTTCGCCCTTGAATTTCCTGTTTCCGGAAACAATCAAGAAAATGGAGGAAATTTAATGAGTAACATATTTAGTACAGATTTTGCGGGACGTAATTTTACGTTAAAGACTAATTACGTGGCCGCGCAGGCCGACGGTTCAATACTGGTTTATTACGGCGATACAGTTGTGCTGGTGACGGCGGTCTCTTTAAAAAGCGCCAGAGAAGGGGTTGATTTTCTGCCCCTGACAGTGGACTATCAGGAAATGACATTTGCCGCAGGCAAGATTCCCGGAGGATTTTTCAAAAGAGAAGGGCGGCTCAATGAACGGGAAATCTTAATATCGCGTATTATCGATCGGGCTCTTCGTCCACTATTTCCCAAAGGATATTTCTTTGAAACACAGCTAGTGGCTTCGGTGCTTTCTGTAGATAAAGAAAATGATCCTGATGTTGCGGCGATGATTGCCGCGTCGGCAGCTCTGGAAATATCGGATATCCCTTTTAAGGGGCCGATTGCCTGTGTCCGCCTGGGTAGAATTAACGGGGAGTTTGTTTGTAACGCGTCGCCTGAGAAAATGAAGGAAAGTGAATTCAGCATTTTTATGGTGGGCAGAAAAGTCACACCAAGCAAATCCGGCAAGCCTTATGATGTGGAACTGGTCATGATGGAAGGCGAGGCCAAAGAAGTCGCGGAAAACATCATTGTTGATGCCATTAAGTTTGGGTTGGAGGCTATTCGTCCGGCAATTGATCTGCAGGATAAAATGCGGGCGGAAGTCGGCAAAGAAAAGCGACCGGTGGCAGAAGTGCTGCCAGATAATGATCTCATCGCGCGTGTCAGCGCCGAGGCCATGGCCGGGCTCAAAGAAGGTTACAGCATAGCGCGAAAATTGGAACGCTACAGTAAGCTGGGTTCTGTGCGGGAAAAAGTAGTTAAGAGCATCGGCGGCGATGACGCTAACCTGCGGAAAAAAGTCGCGGCGATTATCGAAGAAATAGAACAAAGAATTTTACGCGATATGATTATCCAGGAGAAGAAAAGAATTGACGGCCGTTCATCTACCGATATTCGTCCGATCAGCTCGGAAGTGGGCGTTTTACCTCGTGCTCACGGTTCTGCAATATTTAACCGCGGTGAGACGCAGGCACTGGCAGCGCTTACACTGGGTACCTCTTCTGATGAGCAGAGAATGGATTATATAGTCGGAGAGGAACGAAGATCGTTCCTTCTGCATTACAATTTCCCGCCTTACTCAGTTGGAGAAGCCAAATCGTTAAGAAGCCCGGGCAGGAGAGAAATAGGGCATGGCGCACTGGCCAGAAAAGCTTTGGTTCCTGTGTTGCCGTCCGTAGAAGAGTTTCCCTACACCATACGGATTGTGTCTGAAATTCTTTCGTCTAACGGTTCGTCTTCCATGGCTACGGTTTGTGGCGGAATTCTATCATTAATGGATGCCGGTGTGCCTGTTAAGGATATAGTCGCGGGCATTGCCATGGGGCTTTTGAAGGAAGGAGATAATGTTGTTATTCTCTCCGATATCCTGGGTGATGAAGATCACGCGGGGGATATGGATTTCAAAGTCTGCGGCACGGAAAAAGGTATCACCGCCATGCAGATGGACATCAAAATAGATGGCCTGACTGAAGATATTTTAAGAAAAGCACTGGCTCAGGCAAGAGATGGCCGCATTCACATTATTGGTAAAATAAGAGAAACATTAGCAACGCCTCGAGCGGACATTTCTCTTTATGCGCCTCGCATCACAACAGTGAAGGTAAAAGAAGATCAGGTAAGGACGGTTATTGGATCAGGCGGCAAGAACATCCGTCAGATTATCAGTGAAACCGGTGTTACCATTAATGTTGAAGATGATGGTACTGTAACGATTGCGTCGAGCGACGCCGAAGCGGCAGCACGCGCCGTGGCGATGGTGAAATGGCTTACGGAAGAAGCGGAAGTCGGGAAAATTTATCGTGGTACGGTAAAGAAAATTCTCGATTTTGGAGCTTTTGTAGAAATTTTGCCCGGAACTGACGGCTTGCTACATATCTCGCAAATTTCCAAAGAAAGAGTCGAGAAAGTCACCGATGTATTGCATGAAGGCGATGAAGTGATGGTGAAAGTTCTGGAAGTTGACAAGCAAGGCAAGATTAGACTGAGCCGTAAAGACGCGCTGGGAGCCGAAGTAAAGTAGTCCATGGAAAAAATAAAAGTATCTATTCAGAAAATCGCGGGCAGTGAAGATATTTCATTGCCCGCGTATATGACTGATCAATCGGCCGGAATGGATATATGTGCCGCAGTATCTGAAGAAACCATTATTCTGCCCGGCCAGAGGCAAAAAATACCGACAGGGATAAGCATAGCGCTGCCTGAGGGATATGAAGCCCAAATAAGGCCGCGTAGTGGGCTGGCGATAAATCAGGGGATAACGCTTTTAAATTCTCCGGGCACCATCGATGCTGATTATCGTGGAGAGATTGCGTTAATTGTTATTAATCATGGCAATGCTCCTTTTGCAGTTACCCGGGGTATGCGTTTGGCGCAAATGGTTGTGCAAAAGATCTTTCAGGTTGATTGGGTCGAGGCCTCGAAATTAGAAAGTACATCAAGAGGAAGCGGTGGTTTTGGCCATACTTGAAATTATGTTTGGCAAGATGGATTTATGAAAAAATTCAAAGTTAAGAAAACATTTCAGGAAATTAATGAAAAGATAAAAAAGGGACAAGCTGTCGTTATCACCGCCGAAGAAATGATTGATGTAGTGGAAAAGCACGGTGAAGTAGAAGCTGCCCGTAAGATTGATGTTGTTACTACCGGCACGTTTGCTCCGATGTGCTCGTCGGGGGCTTTTCTTAATTTCGGTCATACATCACCCCGTATTCGCGCCTCCAAAGTATGGCTAAACGATGTTTCCGCCTATGGCGGCATTGCCGCAGTTGATTGCTATATAGGTGCAACAGAAGTTGTGGATGGAGATCCCCTCAACAGCGTTTATCCCGGAGAGTTTAATTACGGAGGCGGCCATGTCATAGAAGATCTCGTCGCCGGAAACGCGGTTAAATTAAGGGCTGAAGGCTACGGTACAGATTGTTATCCCGCCAGAAAATACGAAAAAAACATTACAATTAATGATCTAAGGGACGCTATTTTATTTAATCCGCGCAACGCCTATCAAAATTATAACTGTGCCGTTAATTTATCAGACAAAACGATTTATACATATATGGGAATGCTGCGTCCACAAATGGCCAACGCTGCTTATTCAACATCAGGGCAGTTGAGCCCTTTATTCAACGATCCCTATTACAGGACGATTGGCGTAGGCACTCGAATATTTTTAGGCGGGGCGCAGGGGTTTGTTGCCTGGCCGGGAACCCAGCACAATCCAAACGTTTTGCGAGGCGCCAATGGCGTCCCTAAGGAAGGTGCCGGCACCATTGCTGTTGTGGGCAATTTAAAAGAGATGATTCCGGAATGGCTAGCCGGAGCAAGCATACTCGGTTACGGTGTTTCACTATTTGTCGGCATTGGTATTCCCATTCCTATTTTGGATGAAGAAATGGCACGTTTTACCGCGGTTAAAGATGAAAATATTTACACTCAAATTTATGACTACAGTATGGATTATCCCAAAGGTGCAGCCAAATCTTTAGCGGAAGTCAGCTATAAGGATTTGCGCAGCGGTACTATCGTCATCAATGGGGCAAAAGTTATAACCGCTCCTCTTTCCAGTTATTATAAGGCCAGACAAATTGCCAATATTTTGAAGGAATGGATTGAATGCGGCAAGTTTTTACTAGGTGAACCGCAGCAGATATTGCCCTCCGCGAAAATTTAATATCAAGTTACATTCTGTTTTGTATATTAATCAATATTAATTAATATTAAGCATTATTAAATTATTTTCTTGACTTTTAATTTAATTTAGTGTTCTTTTATGTGCAAGTGAGGTGTATTTTTAAATTATGGCAGAAAATATACGGAAAAATAAAGTGAAAATATTTCGAGAGGCGATTCCTTTAAGTATATCTGAGCTGGCAAGGAAAGCAGAATTGACGCCGCAAACAATTGCGAAAATGGAGAAAGGTTTGTCCACGAGGAAAAATTCGGAATTGAAAGTGGCCAAGGCACTGCAGAAACAATATGAAGAAGTATTTCCTTGAAGAGGCGATAGATACATTACAGTGATTGAGGAGGGATGGCTTAGTAATGAAGATAGGCAGATATCTCGTTGCTATTTTATTTTTAATGGCGCTTTTGATAACATTTGGTAACCGTGGAATTGTTGATAATTATTTGATGAGCAAGAGATTAGCTCAGTTGAAATTCCAAAATGGTATTATCGCTGTGGAAAGCGAAGAATTAAAAAAGAAAATACTGTTGTTGCGTAGTGATTTGACCTACATAGAATCACTTGCGCGTAACGAATTAGGTATGGTTAAAAAAGGTGATGTCGTTTATCGGCTGGCAAAATGAGGCTAGATAGTCTACAGATAGTAGAAATATAACGGTGTTTAAATGTTAAACTTAAAAGATATTTTTTCTGGCACTACGAGACTTGTTGGTTTGGATATCGGATCAAGTTCTCTAAAATTAGCTGAAATTCGCAGTACTTCTCAAGGACATGTTCTAAATCGCTTCTTACAAATTCCTTTGCCCAAAGGCATAATTGTCGAAGGGGTTCTTACTGATGCCAGAGCTTTGTCTTTAAAAATCAAGGAGCTTTTCCGTAATTCCGGTTGTACAGGTAAAGGCATAGTTACTTCTCTTTCCGGTAATTCAGTTATTGTTAAAAAGGTAACATTTGCGCAAATGGATGAAACTGAATTACGGGACATGATCCGTGATGAAGCGGGCAAATACCTGCCTTTTGATAATATGGATGATGTTAATTATGATTTCCAGATCTTGGGGGATAATGAAAATAATCCAAATCAAATGGATGTGGTAATTGTTGCTGCCAAGAAAGCTGATGTTAATAATTATCTTGATGCAATTACAGCTGCCGGTCTGGTTGTAACGATCATGGATGTAGATTCCTTCGCTCTGGAAACCATGTATGAAACTAATTACGAGTTTGAGAGCACGGAAATAGTAGTAATTATTAATATCGGGGCAAGCATTACCAATATCAATGTTATTAAAGGCGGAATGTCTATTTTTACGAGAGATTTTACGATGGGGGGAAACTCCATTACAGAAGGTTTGCTGGAAAAATACAGAGTCTCGTTTGACGATGCGGAAAAAATCAAGGTGGAAGGAATTTCCGGTAACAATCAGGATAACGCGGAACTTAAAAGCAGCATTCTGGAGCTTGCCGAGCCGATTTGCGCAGAAATAGAAAGATCAATTGATTATTTTCGCTCAACTTTTGGTGGAGAATACATCAAGCATGTGTTTCTCTCGGGAGGATCGGCAAGAATTCAGGGCTTGACAGGGAATTTATCGCAAGGGTTAAATGTGGAGACGGAGCTCATCAATCCACTTCTGAAAGTAGGCTACAATAAGAGAAATATTGATGCTAAAAAAATGGATAGTATCAAGTCAATTGCCGCCGTAGCCGTTGGGTTAGGGTTAAGGAAAATTGGTGATAAATGATTAAAATCAACCTTTTACCTTATCATGATAAAGCAAAAAAAGAAAATATTACCCGGCAAATATTTATTATTGCCGGCTCATTTATTATTTTCATTCTTTTGCTGATTTATGTTCATGTTCAATTAATGTCCACGATTAGCAATTTGGCAAGTCAAGTGAAGGAAGCAGAGGGTTCTCTTCTTGAGTTAAATAAAAAAATTGGTGATTTAGAAAAATTTAAAGCCGACAAATATGAACTGGAACAAAAACTAGGTGTAATTGACACTTTAGAGGAAAATCGTCTGGGGCCGGTAAAAATATTAGATGATCTGGCCGCTCTTGTTCCGCCTAAAAATATATGGTTGGTTAAAGTTACCCAAAAGGGGGATAGTTTTAGAATTGAAGGGATTGGACGTGACAACATTGCTGTTGCCGATTTTATGAAGGATATTGAAAAGTTTGAACCGATAAAGTCAGTAGATTTGGTCTCATCAAGGAAGACAGAGATTTCCGGGATAATCTTACAGTCTTTTATTTTTTCATGTGTTTTGAAAAAGGGATTTTAGTTTATGGCCATTTCATTAAGTGACATAAAAAAATTATCACCCATGGCCAAAGCGCTGATTGTAATCCTCAGCGTTTTTATTATTGGCTATTTAGATTATTTTTATTTATTGTCTGATGCAATTGAAAAGAAAACAAAACTCGATAAGCAACTAGAAGATATGCAGGGGCAAATTAGAGAAAAAGAAAAAATTGCCATGCAAGTTCATAAGTATAAAGCTGATGTCGCAGCCTTGCGAGAAAATTACAAAATAGCTTTGCAAAAACTTCCCGACCAGCGGGAAATCCCCGGCCTTTTTCATTCTGTGGCAATGGCCGGCAGAGACGCAGGTATTGAGTTTTCGTTGTTTGAACCGAAAGCCGTGGTGCCCAAGGGCATGGAAAAACAAATTTCCAAAGAAGAACCCAAAACGTCGTCACTCTTAAAGCCTTCGGACCAGCGTCCAGCCGACCAAAAACCGGCAGTCACCGCAACAAAACCAGTGGATGGCAAGAAACATGCGATACCTGAACTTGATCCCTTTTACGAGGAAATGCCAGTGGCTGTGACGGTGAACGGTTCTTTTCAAAATACAGTTTACTTTTTTGAAAAGGTGGCCAAGTTACCGCGCATCATCAATATTTCCGATATTTCCATGGGAGAGAGAAGGGATGTTAAAGGACGGGGATATGTTATCACTACATCTTGTACAATAAAGACGTATATGTTTGTAGACAAAAAAGAAAAAGCAAGTGAAAAATAAAATGAAAAATTTTAAGTTTGGTATTTTAATCATTTTTGTAATTATCTTTACAGGTTTTATATTTGCTTATGCCGCGGATATTAAAAAACCTGTAGAATCCGCTAATCCTTCGCCTGCAGCGACTGCCATAGTTCAGCCGCAAATAAAGCAGCAGGCGCAAGCGGAAAAAGCTACGAATAGTAATTACAAATATTATCCACTTGGTAAATCCGACCCATTCCATCCTTTTGTCGAGGTTGAAATTGCTCTCAAAAAGAAGGCAGAAAGAAAAGTTTCAGCTTATCCACTGGAAAGAGACGAAATTGAAAAATTCAAACTCTCAGGAATCATTGGTGATCACATACAGCGATTGGCCATTGTCGAAATTATGGAAGAGGGTAGATTGAAATTCTACCCCTTGTTAAAGGGCACGCACATTGGTTTGCGTAAGGGGAAGGTATTGGAAATAATGGCCGACCGTGTTATTGTAGAAGAACTCGATAAAAGTAAAACAAGAAGAATTATATTAAAGCTTCATAAAGACAATGAGGTAAACCCATGAAAAAATATTTATCCAGAATAATTCCTGTTTTTATCGTTCTATGTATTTTTGTATATAATCCGGGGATTTCTCCATCGATTGAAAATACTGATCAAATAAAGACTCCGGATAAGAAAACTGAAACGGCAACAGTTCAAGTGGGCTATTTGGAAAACGTATTATTTGGGAAATTACCCGGTAAAGAAAGGATCAATCTGATTGTATCTCAACAGCCGGTTATTAATGTGTCAGCTTTGGCTGACGGTAGCCTGGTGGTTAAGTTAGAAAATATGTTCGTGCCGGATAATCTAAGAGGTTCTCTAGGAGAAGGAGAATTGCTCAATATATTTCGTGTCCAGCCACAGCAGCAATTAGTAGATGGCAAGCAATTTATATATTTAACTATTGAACTGAAAAAATCCGTTCCCTACGCGATAAGACAAGAGGGGAAAAACATTTTTATAGATTTTAATATCGCCAGTCTGAAAGATATGAAACCAGTTGCTTCTGCTGTGGCAAAAGGGAAAAACAAGAAAGCCGAAGTAAAGAAAGAAGATGAGGAAAAAAGAAGTGAAGATATAGCCGCAGTCAGCGAGGATGTTCAGGAAAATGACGCAAAGCCGATTAAAAAAATAATTCCCCAGCGCAATGCAGATAGATTGATAACCCTTGATTTTCAAGACGCGGATATCAAGACGGTGCTTCGTTTAATGGCTGAATATGGAAACACCAGTATAATATCCGGCGAGGATGTCAAGGGTAAAGTAACTTTGACCATAAAGAATACCCCCTGGGAACAAGCTCTGGATTCTATCCTGGATACTCAAGGGTTAGCCAAAAAGCAAATGGGCGATGTTATCACTGTCATGACGCTGGAAAGAAAGAAAAAGGATGAAGATGATAGATCTAAGGCAGAAATAGCTCAAGTTGTGGCTGAAGAGACGCGTCAAGCAAGAGAATTAAAAAAAATGGCAGAGAAAGGTAAATTAAGACAAATACTGATTGAAGCGAAAATTGTTGAAGCATCAGAGACTTTTATCAGGGATCTTGGAGTTCAGTGGGGATTTCTCAATCATAGTACTACAGGCTCCTATGGTCTGGGTATTTCCGGTGGCTCGAATCCAATATCTTCCACTAATTCTAAAACATTCAATTATCCTCCTGAAGTTTATACGCCGATTGCAGGAACTCCATTGTCCATGGCGGCAGTTAATTTTCCTACTGCGGCAGTTACAGCGGCTGGTAAAGCTTCGCCAGTTTTAGGTCTTGTATTTGGCGGCGCTCAGGGCTTTATCGAAACCCAGCTTTCTGCTTTGGAAGCAAATGGCATGGGGAAAGTTATTTCTTCACCCAAAGTAGTGACGATGGATGGTGTACCAGCTGTAATCAAGCAGGGTGAAGAAGTTCCTTATGTTACTCCGGCGTCGGGTACTACTAGTGCGACTGTAACCTTTAAAGAAGCTGTATTAAAGCTGGAAGTAACGCCGCAGATAACTGAAGAAGGCAAGGTATCAATGAAAATAAAGGCAAGCAATGACAGACCTGATTATGCCAGAGGACAGACTCTGCCTTTGGGGAATCCTCCAATCTGGCGGACTGAAGTGGATTCAAAAGTTGTCGTACAGGATGGAGATACCCTTGTTATTGGTGGCGTATCAAGAATCACTGAAGATGAAACAACAACCGGTATCCCCTGGTTTTATAAAATTCCTGTATTGGGCTGGTTATTTAAAACAGAAAATATCTCGAAGTCAAAACTACAACTACTGATTTTCATAACTCCAAAAATAATCGGAGAAGCAGGATTGCCCGGTGGTTTGGAAAAAAATAAAAAGTAATTGCAATTTATATAAATCATTTACAATGGAAGGTCTTGATAATTAATTAAAATGAATAAACTAATAATTGTATTATTGCTTTGTTGCCCAATTGTTTTCTTTTCCTGCACCAATACTCCCTGGCACAAGGATCAAGCAGAAGCGTTTCTGAATAAAGGTATTTCTTTGATCGAAATTGGTCAATTTAATAATGCCCTTAAGGATTTAATGGAAGCGGATAAATACTCATCAGATGATCCTAAAATACATTATTATCTGGGCATAGCATACCTTGGCAAAGGTTTGCGGGATAAAGCCATGGATGAATTTAAAGAGGCAATTTCTTTAAAAGAAAACTATTCTGAAGCCCATAATTATTTAGGTGTTCTTTATATGGATATAGAGCTTTGGGATAAAGCAATTGTTGAGTTTGGCAAGGCCCTGGCAAATGATTTATATGATACACCATCTTTTGCTCTTTATAATTCCGGTTGGGCTTATTATAACAAAAAAAATTATGCACAGGCCCTAATTCAATATCAGCAGGCTCTTCAAAGGGATTCGCGAACTATCTGGCGGCCGCAAATTGAGAAAAATATTGGTCTTATTTATTTAGCTCAGGCGAATCTTTCAGAGGCTATCCTGCATTTTAAAGCAGCAGTGGAATTGGTGCCTTCTCTTTACGATGCCCAATTGTTTCTAGGGGAAAGTTATTTAAAAATTAAAGACAAGGCCAATGCTAAAAAAGCATTTTCGGCAGTTATTAAATATTCGCCCGAGTCCGCTTACGGCAGAAAAGCCAAAGAATATTTACAGTCCATGAAATAAATCTAATACCAAGTTGCTTTCAAAAAATAACTATGAGTTTTTGAAAGCTTACTTGGTATTATGCCCGGTAAATCAACCTTTTAATGTTTGATAGCAACTTGGTATAATATGTTCACTTTAAGCTTCGAGAAAGACCACAGGGATTTTCTTAGTCAGGCAGAAAATCTGTTTGGGCAAAATCTTTTACCCGAAGCTCTCGTTTTGGCCGAAAAGCATCGCCTGTGTAATCCTTTGGATGTTGATGCGCATGTTCTTGTCGGCAATATTCTTATTCGGATGGGAGAGCTTGATCAGGCGCGGGATATATTAATGCAAGTAGATCAAACAATCTCAGAATTATCTTTTGTTTACGCCCGCATGGCTGATATTTTCAGCGAGAAAGGCCTGAAGAATGACGCGGCAATTTGCTATCGCAAGTTTATCAATTTGAATCCAATTTCACAACAGGCCGCTGAAATTGCCGAAAAATTGTCCTCCTTCGAAAAACAGGAATCGGAAGCGACTGGCATTGAGAATTCAGGTATAGAGAGTATTCACAAGCCGCAATTCTTTACAATAACACTAGCCGAGCTTTATATTAAACAGGGTCATTTGCAGATGGCCAAAGAAGTTTTGGCAGAAATATTAAAAAGGGAACCGGAAAATATTGTCGCTGCGGCCAAACTCGATTCGGTGGAGGCGGTAATGTCGAAGGCGAAAGAGGGAAGTACGGAGCATGCTGATCACAATAGTTTAGTTGACACATTGTCCGGTTGGCTTGCAAACATAGACAGGTTGAATACGCATGCAACAGGAAAATAAAGTCTTTCCGGGAAGAATCTCCCTTATCCAGCGCAAATTCTCCGTTTTAAAAATCCACGGCCTTATTTTTTCCAACATTATCAATATAAAATATTTATCCGGATTTACCGGTAGCGATGGAGTGCTTATTATTTGTCCGGATAGATCATTCTTGCTTGTTGACGGTAGATATACAACTCAAGCCACACTTGAAGTTCAAAATATCCCGATAATCGAATATACGGATAAGGTTGAAGGAATAATTGCTGCGATCAAAGATCTGAGTTTAAAGCAAATCGGCTTTGAAGCGCTCTCCATGAGTGTAGATATGCATAATCAATTAACTTCACGGCTGAAGAATGAGACGCTCATAAATGTTGGGAATGATTTGAAGTTTCTTCGGGCTTGTAAGGATGAAACAGAAATCACACTTATGAAAAAAGCAGCGGAAATTTCATCGTCGGCAATTGCCAATCTCATCGGTGATATAAAAGAAAAGTGTACGGAAAAAGAATTGGCGTTGCAACTTGAAATCCACGCGCGCAGGGCCGGCGCAGATGGGCTTGCCTTCGAGGCAATAGTTGCAGCGGGAGCTAATTCAGCGCTTCCCCACGCAAAGCCAACTGACAGGAAAATTAAAAAAGGCGATTTTATAGTCATTGATTTTGGTGTTAAGTATCAACATTATTGTTCTGATGAAACTTGCACTTTTGTTTTAGGGGCATTGACAGATCAGCAAAAGAATGCTTATCAAGCAGTCAGGCAGGCGCATGATGAAGCTATTGCCGCAATTAGAGCAAATGTTGCTGCAAGTGCCATTGACCAATGTGCCCGCCGTGTTTTGGGGGAAAAGTATGACCGGTATTTTTCGCATGGAACAGGCCATGGTGTCGGGCTGGAAGTTCATGAAGCGCCGCGTCTTGCGCCTAATTCTCAAGATGTTTTAGAGGCGCAAATGGTGGTTACAGTCGAACCGGGTATTTACATTCCGGGGCAATGGGGTATTCGAATTGAAGATACAGTTTTGGTAAAAGAAAATAGTTGCGAAATTTTTACAAAAATGAATAAACAACTTCACATTATAAATTAAAAACAGAGGTTAAATTGTTATGAAGGTATTTCCGGAAGATTTACTTTATAGTCGAGAGCATATCTGGGTAAGGGTTGACGGAGATATGGCAACCATTGGTATCACCGATTACGCTCAGGAAAGTTTGGGCGAAATTCTGTCGATAGAATTTCCCGAGCTTGATACTTATATAGAGCGTGATGAAGCGTTTGGATCCATTGAATCAACCAAAGCAGTAGTGGATTTGATCTCTTCAGTTAGCGGCACAGTTGTCAGTATTAATGAGGACATTCCTGATGATATTGGTATAATTAACAGTGATCCGCACGATACCGGATGGCTCATTGTAATTGCCATGGATGATTTGATGGAATTAGATGACCTTTTTGATGCCAGAGGCTACCACGATTTTATTGTGCAGGAGGAGACGAACTGAATATTTGATGACTTGGCGGGTTTTGGATTATTCACAATATACGGCTTATGAAAATATGGCAATTGATGAGGCCATATTTCGGGAAACTATAAATAGCAAAAAAAAACCTACAATTCGATTTTACGGATGGCATCCAGCGGCTGTTTCTATTGGTTATTTTCAAGATCCCAAAAAGGAGTTAAATCTAGAGCAGTGCGGCAATATGGGGATTGACATTGTTCGAAGGCTCACGGGTGGGAAGGCTGTTTTTCATAATGATGAGATTACATATTCTGTCGTAGCCGGCGCTGGGGATAAATCTTTTCCCGCGGATATTTTAGGCACATATAAAGTAGTAAGTTATTGCCTTGTTCATGGGTTGTCCTATTTGGGGATAAAGGCAAATCTCGCCAAAGGCTGCCGGGGCATGGAAGATGCGGACTTGAAGTCTTGCTGCTTTTCTGTTCCTTCCAGAAACGAGTTATTAGTGGGTGGCCGTAAGATTTGCGGCAGCGCTCAAATGAGGACTAAAGGCGGCTTTTTACAACACGGTTCATTGCTTTTAACTTTCGATCCGGTAAAGACGCTATCAGTAATTTTGCCTTATAGTGTA
Organism: Deltaproteobacteria bacterium; assembly: GCA_037133255.1. Taxonomy (GTDB): domain Bacteria; phylum Desulfobacterota; class Syntrophia; order Syntrophales; family Smithellaceae; genus FEN-1160. The sequence continues at coordinate 8,837 of JBAXON010000015.1, read as the reverse complement.
TCTGATCAATTGGCAAAACTAAGAAATTCAGTTACGGCAATAAACGAAGTAATTGCTAATCCCATAGAGGCAAGCGATATTTGCTCTGCGCTGAAAAAAGGTTTTGCCGATGTATTTGGAACGGAAATTGTAGAAGAACCTCTGACGTCGGAAGAAACCAAGCTAAAAAATGATTTAATAAAGAAATACAAAAATCTGAACTGGAATATAAAACGCACAAAACATTTAAAGACAGGGTAATTATTTTAATGGTCATTAAGGATTTAATAGCAAAAGAAATTGTTGAACAAAGCGGCTATGCCGCCCCGGCATATGCTCCGGGCATCAGGATAAGGCTCGATGCCAATGAAAATCCATTTCGCCTGCAGGAGCCTTTGAAAAAAAAGCTTTTAGAAAAGATGGGAAGGATTGATTTCAATCGATATCCTGTGGCAGGATCGCCTGAATTGCGGGAAAGATTTGCGGGGTATTTCGGTGTAGATCAGGATATGGTCATGCTGGGAAACGGTTCGGATGAATTGATCCAAATTTTATGTCTGGCGCTAAAAGGTAGTATAAACGGGGTATTGGTGCCAGTTCCAACTTTTGCCATGTATAAAATTATTGCGGTAAATACCGGCAATAAGGTGGTGGAAGTTCCTCTTGATTCTAATTTTGATCTGGATACCGAAGCGATGCTCGGCAAAATTGCGACAAATTTCCCAGCATTGCTATTCTTGAGTTATCCAAATAGTCCCACCGGTAATTTGTTTAGCCGCGATAAAATAGAAACAATTCTCCAAAAAACTCCTGGTGTTGTTGTTGTTGACGAGGCATACGCCGCCTTTTCGGAAGACACTTTGGTGCCCTTGCTGAAAAAATATGATAATTTAATTATATTAAAAACCCTGTCCAAGATGGGTATGGCTTCGCTGCGTCTGGGTTTTTTAATTGGTAATAAAGATATTATCGCTCAATTGGACAAAGTGCGTTTGCCTTATAACATCAATTCATTATCACAAATAGCCGCCAGCTTTTTTTTGGATTATTCGATAGAATTCGCAGGTCAAGTTCAAGAAGTGGTCAAAAGACGCGAAGAACTCTACCTGGCATTGAAGGAAATTGAAGGAATTAATCCCTATCCATCCCGGGCTAATTTCATATATTTTAGTTGCATTTTTGATTCTAATCGCATATATGCAAAGCTCATTGCAGCGGGTATTTATGTGAAGAATCTGAATAAACCACCGCAGACGACAAACTGCATGAGGGTTACTGTTGGAAATCTTGAAGAAAACGCCGCTTTTATCAAAGCTTTAAAGAGCGGTATTTCTGAGTTGGGAGCGTGATTTAAAACTGATTGTAAATTTTCAGGGTAGTTGACGGCACAAGATATTCTTGCGATGCCGTACTGCCCTTTTTTTGCGCCTATTCCAATGTATAATAATTAAAATACAAATAATGAAAAAATGGAGGAATTAAGTTGGAAGTAAAAGTAATTGACAATGATGTGGAGAAAGCCCTTAAGATTTTAAAAAACAAACTTTCCAAGAGTGGCTTATTTAAAGAATTAAAAGTTCGCCGTGCCTATGAAAAGCCTTCAGTGAAGAAAAAGAGAAAAACAATTGAAGCACGCCGAAGGTTGGCCAAGACCCAAAGACGCCGTCCCAATTAAGCCGATTATCGGACTCTTATAGTTACGGGAGTAACAAATATGGATGAAAAACAATACGTTGTTGATTCATTATCTATTGAAGAGTCATGGCGGGTATTTCGCATTATGGCGGAATTTGTCGATGCCATTGAAGTTCTTTCCGATGTCCATAAAGCCGTGACGATATTTGGTTCGGCACGTGTGGCGCCTGCTGATATTTATTATCAAAAGGCGGAGCAACTGGCGCAGCTTTTGGCTAAAAATGGCTTTAGTGTAATTACTGGAGGCGGCCCCGGCATTATGGAGGCGGCCAATAAAGGTGCTACTGAAGCAGGCGGGCAATCTGTGGGCATGAACATCCGTCTGCCCTTTGAACAAAAGCCGAATTCATATTCCAATATCCGTATTGATTATAAATATTTCTTTACCCGCAAAGTAATGTTTGTCAAATATGCCGTTGCTTACGTAATTATGCCCGGGGGATTCGGTACGATGGATGAGCTTTTTGAGGCTCTGACTTTAATTCAAACAAAGCGCATCAAAAGCTTCCCCTTGATTCTGATGGGCAGCGACTATTGGCAAGGGCTTTTGGATTGGCTGAAAAAGACAATGCTTGCGGAAGGCAAAATCCTTCCCGCCGATCTGGAATTGATTCAAATCATTGATGATCCTGAAGAAGTCGTCAAACATATCAAAAAATATGTCATAGTATAATCCGGTAGTTGAGTCTCTTATGACTTTAGAAAAAGTTATTGCCGATCTTAATAAGGGTATTTTTGCGTCCTGCTATCTTCTTTATGGCGAAGAAGAGTATCTGATTAACGATTCTCTCCAAAAAATATTAGATCTAATCATGCCTCAAGCAGACCGTGATTTTGGGCTTTTTTTTCTTGAGGGCGAAAACGCGGACATTGATAGCCTCAGTGATCTTATTTTAACTCCCTCTTTGCTTAGCGGACGGAAAGTTGTTGTTGTGCGCAATACCACTATCTTTCAATCCCGTGACAATTTAGCCGATCTGGTTGCAAAGATTAGGGCAAATATTGATGAACAACCGGCCAAAGCGGCAAAATTCTTTCTGACCTTTTTAAAAATTGCCGGTTTTACTCTGGAGGATTTGCAAGGTGCCGGCTGGAAAAAGATAACAGACGAACAATGGCATAAAGTTGTTGAAGGCGATGCGGGAGATGACAGAGGCAAATGGCTGCCCCGCATTATTGATATTTGCGCATCTCTAGGACAATCTGCTGCCTCCGGCGCTGATAAGGCCGATAAACTGGCGGAAGTGTTTGCCAAGGGGCTTCCGGCGGGGAATTGTATAATCCTCACCGCCGATGCAGTTGATAAAAGAAAAAAGATTTTCAAAATAGTCTCCGATGCCGGTGTCGTACTTTACTTTGGGCCAACCAAAGGCGAGGCAGCACAGAAGGAATTACTTAAACAGCAGGCCCGGAAATTATTGGAAAGTAACGGCAAGAATTTGACTCCGGCAGCCTGGATTGCTTTGGGTAAAAAAACAGGATTTGAATTGCGGCGATCACTTGCGGAATTGGAAAAACTGATTTTCTTTGTGGGAGATCGCATCAGTGTTGACGAAAAAGATGTCGAAGAAGTTGTCGGTAAAACCAGAGAAGATTCTATATTTGATTTAACCGCAGCCTTAAGTGAGAAAAATCAGTTGGCCGCCCTTGCCGCCTTGAAGGCATTGCTCGATCAAGGCCTTCATCACTTGATGATCTTAACCATGATCGTCAGAGAAGTACGGCTATTATTGCAGGCGAGGATTTTAGTCGATTCGGGAAAGCTGCCCAAGTTCAGCAATAATATGGATTATGGCTGGTTTTCGAAGAGCATCCATCCCCAATTGACGGGACTTACCGCCACGATGACCATGCCGAAAGATTTTTTGATTAACAAACATCCTTTTGTTATTTTCAATGCAATTCGTAACTGCGGTCGTTTTTCCTATCCGTTGCTTATCGGCTATCTCGAGGATTTATTGAATATAGACAGCGCCATGAAATCCTCCGCTACCGCTCCGCAATTGCTTCTGGAAAATTTTTTGATTACAGCCTGCGCGAAGTGATCGGCATCAAAGCTTTCTGATTTTACTTTTAGCCTGTCTTTGCGCGCGAGAAAGCTTGTGGGCCGTTCCTTTTTTATGAACACGACGGCTGCTTTCTTCATCGTCCTCATCTTTTTGCGATGGGAATTGGTTATCTGCTGACGTTGACGATTGTTTGCTGACAATGGATTCAAATTCAGCAGACGACAGCGTGGCTTTGCCCTTGCGTGTCGCAAAAGACAATATCTCGCGATCGGAAGACACCACAAGGATTTCCTCATCGGTTGCTGCGGTGATTCTTTTTAAAACATCATCGGCTTTCACGCCCAGGCTTGAGTAGATGATGAAAATACCGGAAGAATAGTCGCGCTCTTCCTGAGGTTGGCCGCTTTCCCAACCATCAAAGACCACGGTAATGCGATGATCTTTTTTTCTTCGGTAGTCTGCCAGCCACGCTATAAGCGCATGGCGTCCCGCCTCCAAACTCTGCCGCTCAAAGCGTTTGAGGCTAACCGACTGGCGGATCAGATTATAGCCGTCAATTAAGATATGCATGGCAAATTCTGGCATATTGCTGCCTTATATTCAATAAAAAAGCTTTGGTAATTTCCTGGTATTTTTCTTGACTTGTCGGCTGTCAGTCTGGTATTTCACTTATATTATGTTACAAAATAAAAAAATAGTTGTAGTCATGCCGGCGTATAATGCCGAGAAAACGCTCCTCAAAACATATAATGAGGTTATGGCTCAGGGCATTGTGGATTTAGTTATTTTTGTTGATGATGCCAGTTCGGATAATACAGCAAAAGTTGCCGCAGGTCTGCCACAGACAAAGCTTTATATCCACAAACAAAATCTCGGTTATGGCGGCAATCAGAAAACCTGTTACCGATTGGCACTGGATGCCGGCGCTGATATTGTGATCATGGTTCATCCGGATTACCAATACACACCCAAACTGATTCCGGCGATGGCTTCAATGATCAGCGCGGGGCTTTATTCTTGCGTGCTCGGCTCCCGTATTTTAGGAGGATACGCCTTGAAAGGAGGCATGCCCGTCTGGAAATACATTGCCAATCGTTTTTTAACACTGGCAGAAAATATTTTAATCGGCGCCAAGCTATCTGAATATCACACCGGATACCGCGCTTTTTCCCGTGAACTGCTACTTCACCTGCCGCTGGAAAATAATTCTAATGATTTTGTTTTTGATAATCAAATGCTCACCCAGATAATCTGGTTTGGTTATACCGTGGCAGAAGTAAGCTGCCCAACAAGTTATTTCCCGGAGGCATCTTCCATTAATTTAACCCGCAGTATTAAATATGGATTCGGTTGCCTGAAAACAGCCCTGAATTTTCGATTGGCCAAAATGAAGTTAATGTCTTGCAGGATGTTTCCTACTTATGAATAAAAATTACAAATATTTTATTATCATATTACTAATTATGACTTCCCTTATTGCTTTCGGCAGGATAATTGGCAATGATTTTATAAATTTTGATGATGGCGCATACATTACTGAAAACAATCACATTAAAGCAGGGCTTACTTCAGAAACGATCAAATGGGCATTTAGCGCTGTTGTCTCTAGCAACTGGCATCCACTGACTTTACTTTCTCACGCTCTGGATTGGAGCTTATTCGGGGCAAACGCCGGCGGCCATCACCTTGTGAGTTTGTTATGGCATATTGGCAGCGCTATTCTTCTCTTCCTTTTTTTAAGTAAAACCACAGGCTCACTTTGGCCCAGTGCTTTTGTTGCTGCGCTATTTGCTCTGCATCCCCTGAGGGTGGAATCAGTTGCCTGGGCGGCGGAGCGTAAGGATGTTTTGAGTGTATTTTTCGGAATGGCCACACTTTACACTTATCTTTTATATACAGAGAAACTGCAATTTCCTAAATATATTCTCTGTATATTATTATTCGTGCTTAGCCTGCTTGCCAAGCCAACGCTGGTTACATTACCTTTTGTGTTGATGTTAATTGATTACTGGCCGCTGGGCCGCTGGCAAAAAGTATCGGCTTTGGCAAATGCGGTGGTACCTGTAAATGTTTTGGGGTTTGGAAAGAAGAAAAGTAAAAATCGTAAAAGAGGTTCTTCTGCTGAAAAAAGGAACACCGCTCCACTAAGCACAACAAAAAACAGCGAGCATTTGACAGCCCAACTTTTTTGGGAAAAAATTCCATTTTTATTCTTGGCAGTCGCTTCCAGTATAGCCACAATTTGGGCGCAAAACAAGGGCGGAGCAATTGCTTCACTGCAAAAAGTACAATTTACTGAACGGTTAGCTAACGCTATTATATCTTATATTGCTTATCTGGGTAAAATTATCTGGCCTGTTGACCTCGCTGTTTTTTATCCTTATGAATATTCTGCGCCGGGATGGCAAATCATTGCCTGTTTAATTTTGCTTGTGGCAATCAGCGCTTTTGCCATCTTTTATATCAAAAAAGCAGCGTTTATTTTTGTCGGCTGGTTTTGGTATCTGGGTACCCTTGTCCCTGTAATTGGCTTTATTCAAGTGGGCAGGCAGGCGATGGCTGATCGCTATACGTACTTCCCTTCAATTGGAATTACTGTAATTTTGGCATGTGGCATTATTCATTTATGGCCTGAAGAAAAGCTGCGTAAGGTAATTATAATACCTGCGGCGATTATTATTGCCGCCTTAACATTTTTGACCTGGCAGCAATGCGGTTACTGGGAAAACAGTTCTACACTCTTTAACCACACTTTGCAGGTGACGAAGAATAATTACCTGGCTCATACCAATCTTGGCGTCGCTTTGCTTGCAGAGGGCAAGACGCAAGAAGCGATCAGTCATTATCGCGCCGCTTTACAGATAAAACCCAGTGATGATAATACTCATTATAATTTAGCAAATGCCTTAAAGAGGCAGGGGGCGATTGATGAAGCTATTGTTCATTACCGCGAAGCGGTAAAATGGAATCCCAATTATTCAAAAGCTCACAATAATCTGGGTGTTTGTCTCGAAGCACTGGGACTGCGTGATGAAGCTATTATCCACTACAGGCAGGCTCTGCAAATTGAACCTGCCAATCCCGGCTTTCACTTTAATCTGGGAATGACCATGGGCAGGAAAGGTGATTCAAAAGAAGCCATTGAATGTTTCCGGACAGCTATTTATTTGAATCCTGATTATGAAGAAGCACGCCGGGCATTAAGGGTGGCGCAGGAAATAAAAAAGCGGTAAAAATTCGGACGGTGAACATCTGATTTTAAAAGATAGCTTATTTGGTGTTAATTATCATAAGCGAAAGAAACTGAAGCCGACTATGCTAAATATCAGTTCCAGGAAACAGATACTGATCGTTTATATCCTCCTGATAGTGGCGACAGTTGCTGTTTTCTGGCAGGTGAATCAATATGACTTCATCAATCTTGACGATCCCATTTATGTCACAGAGAACAAAAATATCCAATCTGGAATCACGTCTAACGGAGTTCAATGGGCGTTTAGTACAACCTATGCCCAATTCTGGCACCCTCTCACGTGGCTATCCCTGATGTTCGATTATCAACTTAATGGCTTGAATGCTGGTGGTTATCATCTGACAAACCTTATTTTGCACATAATGAGCGTTCTATTGCTATTCTGGCTATTTAACCGCATGACAGGAGCTATCTGGCGCAGCGCTTTTGTTGCCGCGCTTTTTGCGCTTCACCCGCTTCATGTGGAATCGGTTGCCTGGATCGCTGAGCGTAAAGATGTCTTGAGCGCGTTTTTTTGGATGCTGACTCTTTGCCTGTATGTCTACTACACGGAAAAACCGGTTACCAAAAGGTATCTGCTTGTTCTTTTATGCTTTGCCTGCGGCCTTATGAGCAAGTCCATGATTGTCACTCTGCCGTTGGTTATAATCCTTCTCGATTACTGGCCGCTTGGCCGTCTTCAACAGCAGAAAATCGGAACTGACATGACGGATAAAGTGCCCGTTTCCACAAATTACGGACGACAGAAAACTAAAACAAAAAAAGGAGCACTGAAGAAAAATATATATCTAACCACTAACCAGAAATTATCCGAAGCTAAAATTGTAGGAATAATTCCGTTGTGGCAGATCAGAGAAAAGATTCCTTTTTTTATCCTTTCAGCAATTTTTACTATTCTCACACTTTATGCTCAATACAATCCGTCCTCTATAGTTTTTCCCTTTAGTTCCAGAATTGCCAATGCCCCTGTTTCTTTTGTGACATATCTGGAGAAAACATTCTGGCCTCATGATCTGGCTATTTTCTATCCTTTTACAGATCAGCTTTCGGCGTGGCAAATCTTGGGTACAACTTTGCTGATTATCGTTGTCAGCGCTGCTGTCATTGTAATGGTAAGACGTATGCCTTATCTCTTTGTTGGATGGCTATGGTATGCAATAACACTTCTGCCGGTTATCGGGATAGTTCAGGTAGGAAAACACGCAATGGCTGATCGCTATACTTATCTACCTTTAATCGGTATAAGCGTCATGCTGGCATGGGGCATACCTTTATTGATTAAGAGTGAAGAAACACGTAAAACAATATTATTTCCGGTGGGAGTAGTTTTCCTTGCGATCTTAGCATTTTTAACTTGGAAGCAGTGCGGTTACTGGAAAAACAGCACCGAACTTTTTATTCACACTTTGCAGGTAACGAAAAATAACGATCTTGCCCATTATAATTTGGGATTGGCATTAAAAGATCAGGGGAAAATGGAAGAAGCCATAAATGAATTTCGTAAGACGATAAATATCAAACCATCTTCTGCCGATGCCCATAATAATATGGGAATTATTCTTGAGATGCACTTTAAAAAATACGACGAGGCCATTTATCATTACCGGCAAGCGCTGCAAATTGACTCCAGCAATCCCGGTACCCATTTCAATTTAGGCATAGCACTGGCTAAGAATGGTGAAGTTAAAGAATCCATTAAAAATTTTCGCCTTGCAATTAATCTTAAACCTGATTATGAACAGGCCCAAAAGGCACTAAAGTTGGCGCTGGAGTTGGAAAAGGGGCAATAACGTTGATATGGTAAAAAAGTATAAATATTTCATCATCGTGCTTTTGATAGGGGTTACCTTCATCGCTTTTGGAAGGATTGTCGGCAATGATTTCATTAATTTTGACGATGA
>JBAXON010000014.1:0-24049 GCA_037133255.1 Deltaproteobacteria bacterium | reverse complement strand
CAGTGCACCTATATTATAAATGGTTACGTTCACATTCGGTCCCTGCTGACCGCTGATTAGCCATCCCGCCAGTATCGCCGCACAGCCAAAGGTCATCATCCCGCAACCCATAAAGAGCAGGCTGCTCAATCCGCTGAAAAGATAAGCCCTGGCCGCGATGATCGAAACGGCAATGGGGATTAAGCCTGCAAAAATTGTATTCATGATAGGGAGAAGCAGCGACGGCTCAAAGACCGTTTCAAGATCAGCAAGGGACATGATGATCATTGCTACGAAGTATAGGAAGACTAATACGGCGGCAAGGCGCTTGTAGAGGTAACGGGAATGGACGTTTAATACCAAATATTGTTTCTGATTCATGGTATTTTCCTTTCATCGGAAAACACTGTTTTGTCATTCCGGATTTGATCCGGAATCCAGCAATATCAATATTTTCTGGAGATACCTTGATAACCTGAATAACCTTAAGGTCACAATAGGGTCACACGAGGATACCTCTCCGGCCTTCGCCGGAATGAAGATATTCGGACTTTTTACGAGTCAGTCAAAAAACAAGAACTAAATATTATCTTTATACAACTTGGTATTTCTAATTCCGTTGCGCTTCGTTTCCCCTTTAAATGGTGTTACCGGCAATGAATCCCGGTTGTCTAAACAATGGACCGGGGTACTGATAGAATCCCTTGCCTGTTTTCTGGCCGAGTTCACCACGATCCACAAACTGTTTCAGGAAGTCGGCATTTTTCTGCGATTGTACGTCACCGGTTTGTTTTGCCCAGTAAGCCGTGACCATCCACGCGGTAGCGATGCCGACGCTGTCCATTATTCCGAAGGGTCCGATCGGCATATTCATGACACCCATCCATGACCTGTCTATGTCTTCAATGGATGCGATACCGTTTGCTGCCAGGGTTTGCGCTGATCCGAGAAAAGCCGCGAACATGGCATTGAAAACATAACCGCTGTTTTCTTTTCTCAGGAGAATGTCGATGAGCTCCATCCGTTTGGCAAAATCCTGAACGACATGGATCGTTTCTTCATCAGTTCCGGGGTGGGGCATGATATCCACAACGGTATTCGTGCGAAGATCGTGGAAGTGGAGGGCGAGAAATTTTCCTGGTCTTCCGGTGGCTTCGGCAAACATAGAGGGGAGCAGGGTGGATGTATTCGTGGTGAAGATGGTGCGGGGTGGACAGAGTTTGTCAAAGAGAGAAAAAACCTTTCCTTTCAGGATGGGGTCTTCGGGGACCGATTCACTGACAAGATCGATTTCCGCGGCTGCATCTTCGGGAATCGTCGTGGTCAAAATTCTGCCGATCGCTGCTTGTGCCTCCTCCTGGGTTATCCGTTTCAGGCGAACATAGCTTCCGGCTATCTTTTGAATTCCTGACAAAGCCTTGGCCAAGAATTCTTCCTGGATATCGTAAATGACGACGTTGCAGCCATGGATCGCGAAGTGGAGGGCGATCTGTCTGCCCATGGTTCCGCCGCCGATAATTAAGACGCGTTTAATATTTTCCGCTTTCAAAAATATGTCTCCTTCCTTTTCTTGTTTGTTAAATGTAATTGCTAAACCATTTTTTGATATTAGCCTTTTTATTTTTTGAGTAGATTTTGCACGTCATCCATCAGCTTCTTCTGATCTCCGCCAAGCAACTGTTTCCCCGCGCCTTTGACTGCCTGTGTCGCAATACTGCCGGCAGAATTCTTGATAACACTGCTCAGGGAATCGAGCTGAGGCTGGGTCAGTTTTACATCGGTCTTTTGAGTTGTGCCGCCAACTTTTAATTTCAAATCAATCATGTTCTCCTTATTGAGAAGTGGCTGCATCGCTGCTTCTGCCAGCTTATTGGGATCGGCATATTTCTTTACTTCAGGATTTTTAATGCCTGCCTCAATTTGCTTTGCGAGACCCTTTTTGACACCTTCATTAATTTCTTTTTTCATAAGCATATCAAGGTTCATATCAAGGGCACTGGACTCGGTATTTACTGCTCCGTCAAAGAGAAGACTGGCCTCCTTCAGATCAAGCTTACCGTTGGACAGTTGCGCTTTGCCGGCCTTGTAGCGCAAATCAACGCCTGATGCTTTTGAGTCTTTCCATTGCTGTTTTCCTCTCATAAACGAGATATACTCGCCCAGATAGTCACCGAGCAGGGGAATAGTTGCAACCGAGTTAAATATTTGCAGGCCGGTGATCTGCCCATCAGGAAAGCCGACATGGACAATCACTTCAGGCTCCAGCAATCTGGTTTTCACATCGAAAGGAATTACTTTTCCAGCGGCATCTATTACCACATCAAAACTCTGGACACTTCCTGATTTCACTTGGCCTACTGTTTTTAACCCCATTTCCATTTTCAATTTAATTTCATCTTTTTTCTCCAGATCTTTAGGGTCAATGTTGATATCGTAGGCCAGAGTGGTCAGTTTATAAATCTGAATCCTTTGATCATACTCGCCGTCGTAATAGTTAATGATTCCATTTTTAATGCCGATTTCCCCCACGGTAATGGCGACAGGAATATCATCGGCTGAGATCGGCTTGGCCTGTTTATTTACTTCCGCAGCCTTCCCTTTTTCCAGCTCCGCCTTATTTGCCGGAGTCTGCTTTTGGGATTTAATCAGATCATCGCAGTTCAATACGCCCTGTTTGCTTCTGGTCAGGTTGATTACGGGGCTGTATAAAACAAGTTCTTTGAGATCAACCTGCTTACGCAACAGTGGCAAAAAACGTACTTTGAAGCGCAAAGCCTCCATTCCCGTAAAAACATCGCCTGCCGCAACAGGCTTACCCGCAAGGACTTTTAACTGTTGCTGGGTTTTAAAATTGGATATAGCAACATTCTTTATTTCAATTCCTGAAACGAGAGAGAAAATACTTATATCGATTTTTTCAATATAGACCTGCCTGTTTAAAGCCTTGGACATTTGAGATTCAATAAATGCTTTGTCCACCTTGAGCATGATAATGATTCCGGCCGCAATGATCAGAATCAAGATGGCCCCAATCAAAGAACCGATGATGATGAGTATTTTTTTTAACATGACTTTTTCCGCCTTTCTTTTAATTTCGGGCAAACGCCCTCTGTTTTTAATCATGAAAACATTACTATTTTCAAAAAAAAGCCTGTACCGTCTAGTTTGCTTTGTGCATAAGCCTTTCGCGGACTATTAAGACATGACTGCGTAGGGCATAGAATTGATCGGCAAATGATGCCGGCACTTTTAAATTGTTAACGGTTTCCTCGATTTCGTTGAGTCGCTCTATTAATTCAGCTCGCTTTTCAGGAGTTATATGACCGACCATACCTTCTTCCAGCATCAATAACGCGCGGTACCAGCGCAACAGACGCAACCTCATTCGCCATCTGTAGATAGCCGGGATGCTTTTCAATCCCGGAATCAAGATCAAAATCATCGGCACAAATACAACAAGAATTCGGTTGACCAGGCTTGCCATCGAGAAGGGAAGATATTTGTATAAAAAACCTTTGCCTGATTTATAAAAACGGGTGGCATCGGGGCTTATCTTGTATTCATGTTCGAGCATCGCGGGAAACTCACCACGCTTGCGGGTCAGTCCAGGCCTTGAATGTACTTCGGTTGCCGCTTCCAAAAGTAGATCGGAGAGAGCAGGATGAAGATCAGTGCGCGCGATTAGTTCAACTGTGGGACTGACCAGAATGACATCCTGATCGGGAATATTCTTGCCGAAATCAAAGGATCCCTTGGGAATAACGATCTTGTTCAAATGGCTGATACGGCGGGTATAGGCATCAGCTTGCGAAAAATTGAAAAGTTTAATCCCGGGCTTTCGCAGCAATTCGCGCCTGGTCTCTGAAGATGCGGAATCACTCATCATAAAGGCGGCGTCAATTTTACCTTCCAGTAGCGCTTTGTGGGCGTCGTCATCGTCCATTTCGATTAGTGTTGTCGTGCCACCTGGTTTTATGCCGTTCATGTCCAGAAGCTCCAGAGCCAGCACCTGTGTGCCTGTTCCATCTTCACCGATTGCCAATTTTTTGCCGCTGAACTGGGATAAAAGATCGAAAGGTTTACTGCTCCTGTAGAAGATATAAAGCGGCTGGTAGTTAATGCTGCCAAGCGATACCAGCTTATCAGTATTACTGTTTTTAGCGATACCTGTTTGCACAAATCCGACATCTACCCGGAATGCCGGATTTTCCAGCCTCTGCAAATTCTCCAGCGAACCTTTTGATTTCAGAATTTCCAGTTTCACGCCTTTTTTGAACAGTATCTTTTTATATTTCTCAGCGCTCTTCGCTAAGCTGGTGCCTTCATCACCACTGGTAATAGTAATAGTATCCGGTGGAGCTGAATAAATAAACCAGAAAGTAGCAGTGAGCACTACCAGGCAGATAAAAATAATTGCGCTGAGAGTTGTTCCGGGACCAAGACCGAAAGTTTCCGCAAACATTACCTGAATTCGTTTCAGAGCCAGCATAGTAACTTTTTTGAATGAATCCAAGAGCATGGCAAGACTGAATCTTTTCATAATTAATACCTCGCCTCGCGGTTTAGTTTCTGTTGCCTGATGGTCGGCAGTTTTTGTGACCATCTCTATTAATACAGGACGGTAGATTATAATTTGCAGAAAGTATAGCATAATAATAAGTAAAATTCTCAAACTTATTGCAATCTTCATGAAGAGCAAACAAAGAGTTCGCTTTGAGAGCGGAAGAAAGAAAAATCAAAATTCTGTAATTAAAACGTGTTATTCTGATATTAATGTGCTATTAGCTACACCACTTTTAGCGGAGGCTATTTATGGCGGACAGATCAAAAGTTGGGATGGAATTCCCAAACTACACCATTACAGTGGAAAAAAATAAAATTGCCGAGTTTGCTATGGCTGTTGCGCTGACAGAAGAGAAAGAGGAAATTAATCCTATTTATTATGATGAGGCAAGCGCAAAAAAAGCGGGTCATCAGGGAATCACGATTCCACCAACATTTATGAACAGTTTCGCTTTCTGGACGGGTAAGGGTCTGCCGGAAATAGTTAAAGCCCTGAGTATTGATATAAACAGGCTTTTGCACAGTGAGGAAGAATATGAATATTATGGCAGTATTTATGTCGGCGATACTATTACCCGTAAAATGAAGGTTGTCGAAATGTATGAAAGAGGGAAGAGAGACAGGTTGGGTAGATTTGCGGAGGTTACTGTACTGGAAACAGAAGTTGTAAACCAGAGGGGCGAATTGGTCGGTAAAGTGCGCACAACTATGATGGAAAGATAGGAAGACATTAATGACAGTAAATTATGACGATATTAAAATTGGCGATTCGATGCCAAGTTACACGGCAGGCCCCATTAACAGGACACATTTGGTTCGGTATGCCGGTGCGTCCGGAGATTTTAATCCATTGCATCACGATGAAACCTTCGCCAAAATGATCGGTTTGAATAGTGTCATTGCCCATGGGATGCTGATAATGGGAATTGCCGGTGAAGCCATAACAGCCTGGGTTGAAAATAAATATTTGAGAAAAGTATCTGCCCGGTTTTTGAGTATGACTGAACCTGTTGATTGGGATAACGTAGAAAATACAAAAAACAGAGCAACAATAACTGTGAGCGGCAAGGTAGTTAAAAAGTATGAAGAGAATGGTGAAAAGAGAATTCATTGCACCATAGTTGCGAAAGATGCGATAGGCAGCAGAAAACTTGATGGTTTTTTTATTGCAGCATTGCCTGAATAATAACCTTGATTAACCTGACCAGATGATTTTATGAAAGCCCGTATTTTAGTTATTGATGATGATGCCGTAGCGTGTGAGTTTTTACAGGAAGCTCTCCTGCGCGATGGTTATGAAGTAATTGCCTATACATCCGCTTTGGAAGCGCTTAAGCAAGACCTCTCCCAATATGACCTTTTGATATCCGATATTCGTATGCCCGGAATGGATGGCTTGCAGTTTTTGAGTCAAGTACAAAAACAATGGCCAAATTTACCGGTTATTCTCATGACTGCCTATGGCTCTTTGGAAACAACAATGGAAGCCATAAGTCTCGGCGCCTGGGATTACATCAGCAAACCATTTTCGCCGGATGATTGCCGGGTTCTTGTGAAGAAAGTACTAGAGGTTCGAGAGCTTCGAAAGCGGCGAATGGACCTGCAGCCGGGAGCGACTGAATTGCCGAAGTTTATCGGAACGTCCGCGACCATGGTTGAGTTTTACAAACAAATTGCTCGTGTTGCTGATTCGGCGGCCAGCGTCTTAATCGAAGGAGAAAGCGGTACGGGAAAAGAGTTAACTGCCCGCTCTCTGCACAATATGTCCTCTCGGCGCGACAAGCCTTTTGTTGTAGTTCATTGCGGGGCAATTCCCGATAATTTACTGGAATCCGAACTTTTCGGCTATGAAAAAGGATCATTTACCGGCGCTGACCATCAGCATGTAGGCCTGCTGGAATCGGCACAGAGCGGGACAATTTTTCTTGATGAAATAACAGAAATGTCCACAGCGCTGCAAGGCAAACTATTGCGCTTTATGCAGGATGGTGAAGTAAGAAGAATCGGCGGGCACGATATTCGCCACATTGCCGTGCGCGTAGTGGCAGCGGCTAATAAAAACATTGATGAAGAAGTGAGTAATGGTGGTTTCCGGCTCGATCTCCTGTATAGATTTATCGTGAGATTGCGCATCCCGTCTTTGCGCGATCATAAAGAGGACATACCACTTCTTATTGAATCATTGCTGAAAAAATTTGGTTATCCCAGCGTTCGTATTTCGCCGGAGGCGATGGAATTGCTTATGTCCTATTCCTGGGCGGGCAATGTTCGGGAGTTGGAGAATGTTCTGCAGCAAACTTTATTGCTTTCTCCTTTTGTGGTTGTTCTGCCGGAAAATTTACCTGAGCGGTTTTCGCGGCAAAAAGAAAGTAAAGAAGATATGACTCCGGCCGATATGAGTCCTCTGGAAGAGGCGCAAAGAGATCAAATTCGACAAACACTGAAGGAGGCTTCCTGGAACCAATCCAAAGCTGCACAGATGCTGGGAATTGACCGGAAAACACTGCGGTTGAAAATTCGCCGTTATGGTTTGCTCGATGAAAAACCTTCTACAGGCAAATAAAGAATGACTGCAGTTCCCTTGCCCGGCGGGCTTTTAATTTCCATTTTACCGCCGTGAGTTTTGATGATATCGCGGACGATAGCCAAACCCAATCCCCGTAACCCTTCATTTTTGCGCGTGCTGAAAAACGGTTCGCAAGCCTTATCAATCATATCCGGCGGAATTCCCGCGCCGGTATCCTGAATTGTAATTGCTACAATTCGGTTTTGTTCAACACCTTCCGCTGATATAGTTATCTTTCCGCCTTGCGGCATGGCCTCCAGAGAATTTTGAATGATATTCAAAAGCGCTGTCTGGATTCGATAACGATCAACGTATAAAGATTGGATGGCAGTATCGATATGAGTGCTAACCACTACATTGCTTTGTCTTGTCAGTGGCTCGACCAGCGGCAACGTTTCACTTAAAATATTTTGAAGAGTGAGCACTTCAAAATGTGGATCTGGCAACCGTGTGGCCTTACGAACATTTTGGATAACATTGTCCAGACGCTGGGTTTGCTGAACAATCAATTCCAGTTTATGGACTACGTCCGGAGAAAATCCTTCTTTCTCCAACAGAAGCTTGGCCAGGCCTCCGATGGAATGGAGCGGTGTGCCCAAATCATGGGCAAGATTAGCCGTTAAATGCCCCAGAGCCGTCAATTGTTTGAGATCATCAACCTGTTTTTGCAGCTGAACTACCTTATGAGTTTCTTCGCGGACGCGGTCTTCCAAATGCCTGGTCAAGTCAAAATTACTGGCCATAACTTGCTGAATTTCATCGGCCATCAAATTGAAGTGCAAGGCAAGTTGTCCCCATTCATCCTGACGAGCTATAGGAATGCGCTTAATATATTGTTCTTTTTGGGATTCATCAATTGTCTCAATGATAAGACTTAGCGGTCTGCCGATAAGCCAGCGATAACTTAAGATTATTAATAATAGAATAACTATTAATAATCCGGTGCTGCTAAATATTAATAATTGCTGGGCTCGATTCAGAATTTCAGTATTAGCCCGTGAAAACCCGATAATGCCGACTACAATGTGTGAATCTTTGGTTTCTCCTGCAACTGGATATAGCAGACCTAATGCCGGACCGCTCTCTGTCTCCATTTTAGCATAACGGGATTTGCCCTTGGCACTGGCCAAAGCAACAATATCATCAGGCCATTCATATTGAACCCGGCTGGCTCCCGCCACGTAATCAACATTATTGTGGCTGGCATCAAATATGTCAATGCGGGCGATACGAATATCTGATTGCACATGGTCCTTCAGGGCGGAATCAAGCGCGGAAAGGCCGCGTTTAGTCGGGAAATATTGATAAAAAGTGCTGACGGTTTCTGCCACGCCTTCCAGTCTTGTTACCTGCTGCCCGACGAGAATTCTATCCAGGGCAGTCAATTGGATTATGCCCCAGATGGCCATGGTTATAGCCAAACCGGCACCGGTAAGCACAACCAGCCGTACCTTTACTGTCAGATTATCATTGTAAGTAATTATTTTTGAGATTATTTTTTTTATCATGCTGGTTGAATATAGCAGAAAGAGTGAAAATAAACCATAAAAAGCAAAAAAATAGGGGACAGGTTTCCCTGTCCCCTATTTCCATCACATAGATTTGTGATAGACTATTTTGCTGCGGGAGCTGCTGCAGGCTCAACAACTTTCTTGTCGGCTTTCTTTTCAGCTTTCTTGTCAGCTTTCTTTGCTACTGCTTTCTTTGCAACTTTCTTCTTTGCTACCGGAGCGGCCTTTTCTGCGGGAGCTGCTGCGGGAGCTGCAACGGGCTCAGCTGCCATTACGGTGGTGCAAAATGCGAAAACCAATGCTACTACTAACAATACTAAACGTTTCATCTTAAATCCTCCTTCAAAATTTGTTTTTTTAACTACCACCCTTATAAATATTTAAGGGACTCCAAACTACTTGCCGTAAGTACTCAAGCATTTCTGCTTTTTCTAAAACAGCATTTACTTCTTTTTCTCAATTTTTTTAGGTGCCGCTTTTACTATTCTCGAGGCCAATAACTGACCATCTACTTCAATATACGCAATTTTAACGTAATCATCTACAGCGATATTTTCTGCTGGTTTATCTAAAACAAATTCCACAGTTTCCGTGTTGCCCTTTGCAGTGCGCTCTATCTTAATTGAGCTATCCGATACCTCAATGACTTTCCCTCTTGCATTCATCTTTGCTGATTTAATAACATTTGTTTTTGCCGCATCAACTTTGGTTGTAACAGTTACCGGTCTGTCAGCGGCAAACGCCAAAGCTGACAAAAGAAAAGCAACGCTAACTATGTACACCAAAAATCTTTTCATTGCGACCTGCCTCCATTATATTTCTGACAACCCTTATAGCAACTAGCGTGCCAAGAAGCTCTTCCATTAAAAAAAGTGTATGTCATCGCAATGATTGACATAATAATCACCAGAAAAATATACGAAGATGATTCCCGTAAATAAGTGGGGAATAATTCCCCAGACGCTGGAGATTTATTCAACAGCCATTCGCTGAGTGGAGCAAACGCAAACCTCCGGCAGGAGCCTGAGGCTCCTTGTAATAATGAGATCCAAGCTTCAGAAATAAAGTGCACCCTAAAGGGCATATGCGATACTGAAGCTTGTAGGTTGAATTATCCCGCGATTTACGACGCATCCTCCGCCTGCGGGAGTGCTTTAAATTCAAAATCGCGGGATTGACCGTATAATGTTATTTATGTTAGTTCTTTCCAAAAGCTTGATAGGAAACAATGCAAACAGCAAAACTATTAGATGCCGATATTATCGTTATTGGTGGCGGCGCGGCAGGTCTTATGGCCGCGGGACGGGCAGGCGCGGTTGGCGCCAAAGTTTTACTATTGGAAAAAACTGATGGTTGCGGCAAGAAAATTCTTGTTAGCGGGAAGACTCGTTGCAACCTGACCAATTCCGCCGAACTGAAGAAATTCATCTCCATGTATGGAGCAAATGGCCGCTTTCTGCACAGTGCCTTTCACCGCTTTTTTCGTCCGGAGTTGCTCAGCTTTTTGGAAGGTCACGGACTTGCCACCAAGGTTGAACGCGGCGGCAGAATCTTTCCTGTCTCTGATGATGCTCAAGATGTGGTGAAGGTATTTAAAAAATATCTGGCCGCAGGTAATGTCAAGGTTAAGTTAAATACTTCAGTGACATCAATTGCCATTGATGATGAAGCGATTTTTAGCGTAAAGACTTCAACCGGAAATTACCGGTGCGCTGCTCTGATTATAGCCGCCGGTGGCGCATCATGGCCGGCAACCGGATCTACGGGCGATGGCTGCAAGTTGAGCGCAATGCTTGGGCATAGCATAGTCAAACTCAAACCTGCGCTGGTGCCGCTTATTGTGCATGAACAAAAACTTGCTAAGGCCATGCAGGGAGTGAGCTTGCGCAATGTCCGCGCGACTGCCTTTCAGGGCGAGGGCGGTCTCATTGATTCAACATTAATACCGCAGATTGACTATGGACGTGGTGAAAAAAAAGTGCCTCGTCCGCCACTCATTGAAAGTCGATTTGGTGAGATGCTTTTCACGCATTTTGGTCTGGGTGGCCCGATTATCTTACTGATGAGTCTCGCGATCAATGAAGCTCTCGAACATGGGCGGGTTTCCATCTTGATTGATTTAAAACCGGCTTTAGCCAAAGATCAATTGCATAAGCGCCTGCAGAGGGATTTGGATCAATCCGGCAAAAGAAAAATCACAGGTATTATTAAAGAATATCTGCCGGCCAAAATGATTGAACCCTTTATCGAACAAACCTTTATTGATAAAGAAACGCTGGCACACCAGATCAATGCAATTCAGCGGGAAAAAATTGTAGAGACGCTTAAAGCGCTGCGCTTTAACATCAAATACCCTCTGCCTTTAGAAAAGGCGATAGTTACTGCAGGCGGTGTGGCGCTTGATGAAATTGATCCGCGCACAATGGCGTCTAAAAAAATACAAGGCCTTTATTTTTGCGGTGAGGTCATGGATATTGATGCCGACACCGGCGGCTATAATTTGCAAGCCGCGTTTTCAACAGGCTTTGTAGCAGGCGATAGCTCCGCTGAATATGTAAGATCAGTCTTATAATTCCGGAGCGATTGATGGGACTAAGCAGGCCAGAATCAGTAGTTCCTTGCCGGCATTGCGAATTTGATGTTCTTCATTGGGCGGCATGAAAATTACAGTTCCCGGCTTCACAGGATTCCATTTGCCATTGCCGAAAATTTCACCGGCACCCGCGTGAATAAACATTTCATGTTCCCAGGGGTGGGCATGCTTCGGTGTATTTCCACCCGGAGCAATCTCAAATATCCTCATACAAAAATTATTCGCCCCGTCATTTTTGCCAACGACAACGCGTCCGGCTACCCCCTTTACCTGATCGCTGTCAAAATTGGTTGGTATAACGGATGTGTAATTTATTATCTTCATGCTTTTCTCCTTATGGGAAATATGGATTTAAACTCTATAGAAGCGGCGCAAATATTTCACTGAGCGTCGGGTGTGGTATGACCCATGCTCTTAATTGTTTTTTGGTAAGGCCATTCGATACTGCCAGCGCAAGAGGAGAAATTAGTTCGGATGCGTGATCGCCGACAATGGTTGCACCGATTAGTTTATCCTGATGGAAAATAGCTTTGACAAAACCCTGACTCATCAGTTCCGTGCGGGCGATAATGTTGGCGGCGTACGGAGATTTGATAATTTCTACGGACAAGCCTTCTGATTGTGCCAGTTTTTGTGTGTATCCAACACGCGCAATCTGAGGATGGCTATAGACTACGGAAGGAATGAATCTTTCATTATACGAATAATTACCCAAACTGCAAATATGCCCTGCGGCGACTTTGGCCTGCTGTGCCGCACGGTGTGCCAGCATCATGCCGCCGGTAACATCGCCTACAGCATAGATGCCAGAAACATTTGTCATCAAATTCTGATCAACCTTTATTCCGGTGTTTGTATATCTAATACCCAACTTATCCAACTGGTCAGTATGCAATAGAGGTTTGCGGCCGGTGCATAAAAGCGCACAACTGGCGGAAATCTGCAGTTGTTCCCCATTTTTCTGTGCCTGTAGAACAACGCCTTGTTCCGCATCTTTAAGGCTTAAGAGTTTTGTTGATGTATGGATTGCCAAGCCAAGGCGGGTTAGTTCAAGCTTAAGAAGATCAGCGGCCTCTTCATCTTCCAAGGGTAAAATACGATCCAGCAGTTCTACAAGCGTAACCTTTGCACCAAGTTCGGCAAAGACCGTCGCGTATTCCACACCGATAAAGCTGCCGCCAACGATAATGATACTTTCCGGCAATGTATTTATATTGAGAATATCATCCGAAGTAAGGATGTTCTTAGATGTACCGATACCCGGGATTATCTGCGGAACTGAGCCCCAGGCGATGATGGTGTTTTGGGCACAGACAATTTCGCTTTTACCAGATGAATCAGTGAAGCGCACTTCTTGCGGCGAGAGAATTTCGCCCGTGCCTGATTTTGTGTCTACTTTTGCCTCGGCAAGAACCTTTTGCGCCCCTAGAGCGGACACTTTGATAATTTGCTGTTGATGCTTTTTCATGGCTGAAAAATCGATAGCCGCTGAATCTATATTAATGCCCAATCTTTTAAGCTTTTTCAAGTCCGTATAATATTTGCTGCAAGTAAGCAACGCTTTGGTGGGTATGCAGCCGCGATGCGTGCAGGTGCCACCCCATCCGTCTTTTTCAATAATCAGCACACGCTTTTTATTTGCCGCGGCAATTTCTGCCGCCGTAAGGCCTCCAGGCCCTCCGCCAATTACAACCAGATCATATTTTTCGGACATCAATACACCTCACAATTTATACAAACATGCACTTTATGATACAAAAGGGTCAAGGGTCAGGTAGCGAAGGAGCAATGCAAGTGCATGGATCAAATTAGAGATTTGATCAGGCCCTTTAACAGTTTAGCAGCTTCCTGTCTTTTATCATCGGCAATTGAATATTCCATCTGTGTCATATACCCCAAATCTCTCGCCAACAATAAATAAGTTTCCGTTTCTCCTAACGATCCCTTCGCAATAAATAAAAACTGCAAATATTCTTTCCGATGTTGCCTTTCATAGCCTTCGGCAATATTCGCCGAAACAGAAACCATTGCCCTTCGTAACTGAGATATCAGACCATAAGTTTCCTCTTTGGGGAATCTTTTTGTTAACATATACATGTGCAAAGATAAATCATATGCTTTTTGCCAGGCTTTTAATCCCTGAAAACCCTTACCTTCTTCTGCCATAGTTTCTTTATACTCCTTTGTTACTTGACCCTTACCCCTTGCCCCTATAAGTGTGCTTTCGCTGCGTGATAAGAACTGCGCACCAGTGGCCCTGATTCTACATATTTAAACCCTTTTGAATAAGCGATTTTTCTAAACGCGGCAAACTCGTCAGGATGATAATATTTGGTAACCGGCCAGTGTCTTAGCGTCGGTTGCTGATATTGTCCTATTGTCAGGCGTTCGCAGGAGACGGAGGCAATATCATCAATCAAGCGCTTAATTTCGTCACTTTCTTCGCCAAAACCTACCATAAATCCGCTTTTGGCAACAACAGAAGATATTGCTACTTGTTTGAGCAGCTTGAGAGAAACATCATAATTACCATGAGGGCGAAGCTCAGCAAACAAAGGTTTTACCACTTCCATATTATGGTTAATAACATCCGGCGCTGCGGCAATGACTTTTTCCAGAGCTGACGGATTGCCTTGAAAATCGGGAATCAATACTTCAATTTTACAAGTAGGTACGGCTTTACGCAATTGGCTGATGCAATCGACAAAGGCCTGTGCGCCGCCATCAGGTAAATCATCCCGCGTGACTGACGTGATAACAACATATTCCAGCTCCATCTTCCCCACAGCACTGATTAAATGAGTAACCTCTTTTGCGTCAATTGCGCTAGGATGGCCATGTTCAACATTGCAGTAAAGACAATTGCGTGTACAGATATTGCCCAGGATCAAAAAAGTAGCCGTGCCACTGGCGAAACATTCCGCCATATTGGGGCAAGCTGCTTCTTGGCAAACCGTATGCAATTTTAGATCTGTAAGGGTTGATCTTATGCTGCGGCATTGATTCGAGTAAGGCGGGCGGACTTTGAGCCAGGAAGGCTTCCGCAGAACTGCCTTTTTCACCTCTTTCATCTGATCATCGGGGCTTATGCAGGCGTCAATCTTATCCGGTTCTTGATGAGTTTGCCGCAAGGGAGTGCTCTTTCCCACCTGAGACGCACCAGAGGCAGTAATAATGCCCGGCGTCTGCTGGTATTTGCTTATTTTTGATTCCAAGCTTCTCTTAATATACACTACTTGCCACCCATTTTTGGATTGGTCTTAATAATATCAGGGTTATAATTTTATATCGAGAAATAAATAAGTGACTTTTATGAGTTCGTTTGCTATTGAGTCTGGCAAATAATGGAGGTAAAGCTTTATGAGTCGCTTGTTTCTAAAAAAGACATTACTGTTCGCCATGGCACTAACCTGTTTTTTTCTTCTGTTGGGATGCAGTGCACCTATAAGGTATCTTCCGCAGGATTGTGTCAATAGGTCAGGCCAGATACCTACACTGCAGCAGAAAATTGCCCAGATGCTGATAATAGGTTTCCGGGCGACAGAGCTCAAAGGGGATGAGCCGATTGTCCGTGATATTTGCAAATACGGTATTGGCGGTGTGATTCTCTTTGATTATGATGTTATTTTGGAGAGCTACGAGCGGTGTATAGTTTCGCCGCAACAGGTGTTTGAGTTGACCCGAACACTGCACTCATATTCCGGGTTGCCTCTTTTGATCGCTATCGATCAGGAAGGCGGCCGGGTATCGCGTCTGAAAGAACGCTACGGATTTCCACCGACAGTTTCTGCCCAATACTTGGGCTCTGCAAATGACCTGGTTCTGACTCGTAAATATGCAGAAAGCATGGCCGAGACACTGAGGCAAAACGGCATAAATGTCAACTTCGCGCCGGTTGTTGATTTGAATGTAAATCCGGACAATCCGGTTATCGGCGGACTTGAGCGAAGTTTCTCTGCAGATCCTGCCGTCGTTGCAGCCCATGCCGGTGTTTTTATCGATGCGCATAAACGCAGCGGTATCATGACCAGCCTCAAGCATTTTCCGGGGCACGGCAGTTCCAATAACGATTCTCACAAGGGGCTTGTTGATGTGACTTCAACCTGGACAGAAAAGGAACTGGAGCCTTATAAAGCCCTGCTCAGCAGTGGGGACTGCAAAATGGTGATGACAGCACACATCTTCAACAGTAACCTTGATCCCGAATATCCAGCAACACTATCTTACGCCACGATTACCGGACTTTTGCGAAACAAGCTCGGTTTCAAGGGCGTTGTTGTCAGTGACGATATGCAGATGGGGGCAATTACGCAGAATTATTCGTTCGACACGGCAATTGAAAAAGCGATTCTCGCTGGCGTGGATATTCTGGATGTGGCCAATGAAGCTTACTATGACCCCGATGCCGCCCCGCGGACAATCGAGCTGGTTACATCGCTTGTCAAAAAAGGTGTCATCAGCGAAAAACGCATTAACGAGTCGTATGAAAGAATTATGAAGCTGAAGCGCCTGATGAATGAAAAAAAGATATGATGTTGTTTAGCGGGTTGCCCTATTTATTCCATGCCACATCCGGTTTGCGCGCGGCGAGTACTTCATCGAGGCGGCTGACTGGCGTGCTCAATGGCGATTCTTTTACCCGCTGCGGATTTTCTTTGGCTTCTGCCGCAATGGCAATCATCGCATCGCAAAAGGTATCCAGCGTTTCCTTGCTTTCCGTTTCGGTAGGTTCTATCATGATGGCTTCCGGGACAATGAGTGGGAAATAAATTGTCGGCGGGTGATAACCATAATCAATAAGACGCTTGGCGATGTCTGATGTATGCACCCCACTTTCGGCCACTTGCCTACTACCCGAGAAGACGCACTCATGCATGCAGAGGCGGTCATAGGGCTGATCAAAATATGGTTTTAATTTTTCTTTAATGTAGTTGGCATTAAGCACGGCCATTTCTGTGGCATGCTTTAACCCTTCAGCGCCTATTGAGCGAATATAAGTATAGGCTTTAACAACGACATTGAAATTGCCGTAAAAAGCGCGAACACGCCCGATGGTATTCGGGAATTTATCCGACCAGTTGTAGCCATTGCCGGATTTGATAATGCGGGGGACAGGCAGATAGTCAACAAGCTTCGCGCTGACTCCTACAGGGCCGCTGCCGGGGCCGCCGCCGCCATGCGGTGTAGAAAATGTTTTATGCAAATTGAGCTGAATAACATCAAAGCCCAAATCGCCGGGTCTTGCCTTGCCTAAAAAAGCATTAGCATTGGCGCCATCGCCATAAAGCAGGCCGCCTTTGTCATGGACAATCTGCGCGACCTGTTCAATGTTGCGTTCAAAAAGCCCCAATGTGTTAGGATTGGTCAGCATCAAGCCTGCTACGGCTTCGGTCATTAGAGACTTCAAATGTTCAATATCCACCACGCCATCACTATTGGAACGCAGCGTTACCGTCTCAAAGCCGCAAAGAGCGCCGGAGGCCGGATTGGTTCCGTGTGCGGTATCCGGTATAAGGATAATCGGGCGCTTTTCGCCTTTCTTTTCAAAATATTTCTTGATCATCATGACGCCGGTAAGCTCTCCGTGAGCGCCGGCCGCTGGTTGCAAAGTGAACTCGGTCATGCCAAAAATGTTGCTCAGATACTTCTGCATTTCATACAGAAGTTGCAGGTTGCCCTGGGCGGATTCATCTGCGCAGTATGGGTGCAGGCCGGTAAAGCCGGGGAACGCCGCAACATTTTCATTAACTTTGGGATTGTATTTCATGGTGCATGAGCCCAGTGGATAGAAGCCCAGGTCAACACCGAAATTACGACGTGATAAATTAGTGTAGTGCCGGACTAAATCAACTTCCGCCACTTCCGGCAAATCCAGATCGGTGCGCAGATATTTTTTGCCGATCGCTTCGTCAATATTGATAGTGGGCACATCGCTTGCGCTAACAGCAGCAGCGCTGCGTCCCGTTCTGCTTATTTCAAAAATTAAGTCCATTCATTTTCCTCTTTAACCGCGAGATTGCAACGTCCGCTGCTGCGGACTCGCAATGACAATTAAGGTTAAAATTACTTATTTTACAATCTCTATAACCTTGTCCATATCATCCTTCGAAAGCATTTCCGTTGCGCAAAACAGTAGAGCATTATCGAGCTCGGGATAATCCTTGTGCAATTCGTAGCCGCCGATGATTCCTGCCGCTTGCAGCTTTTCATTAACAAGTCTTGCATCTGGGCAACGCAAAACAAATTCATTATAAACAGGCGCGGCAAATACTTCTTTCCAGCCTTTAATTCCTAAGAATTTACTTTTCAAATATTGTGCTTTATAAATATTGAGGCAGGCAAGCTGCTTAAGATTTTTACCCAGAGCTGCCAGGTATACGCCTGCTGCCAGCGCGCATAGTGCTTCGTTGGAACAAATGTTGGATGTTGCCTTCTCGCGGCGAATGTGTTGCTCACGGGTTTGCAGCGTCAGGACAAATCCGCGCTTGCCGTTTTTATCAAACGTTGCGCCGACAAGCCTCCCCGGAATGCGCCGCATAAATTTTTCCTTTGCTGCAAAAATGCCCAGATAGGGGCCGCCGTAATTGAGCGGATTACCAAAGCTCTGTCCCTCACCCACAACAAAATCCGCGCCGGAAACTCCTGCCGGCTGCAAAATGCCTAGACTTGTACCATCGGTAAAACCGGCAACAAGCAACGCGCCTTTTTGATGAGCAGCATCGGCAATCGGCGCAATATCCTCGATCACGCCGAAAAAATTGGGGCTTTGCACTAAAACGGCGGCAACCTGATCGTCAAGCTCTTTTTGCAAAGCCGTCAAATCAATCTGGCCGGATGCCATGTATGGTATTTCCACTAGATTATAGCCGTTAGCCCACGAGTAAGTATTAACAACCTGACGATATTCGGGATGCACCGAGTGGGCCACAATAATTTTAGTCCGATTGGACATTTTGGCGCAAAGCACTGCCGCCTCGGCCATTGCGGAAGATCCGTCATACATCGAGGCGTTGGCTATCTCTGTGCCGGTAAGATGGGCAACCATGGTCTGGTATTCGTATATTGCCTGAAGAATTCCCTGGCTGATTTCGGCCTGATAAGGAGTATAAGCTGTATAAAATTCAGCGCGCCCCACGATGTGTCCGACTACTGCCGGAATAAAATGAGAATAAGCGCCGGCGCCCATTAAAGTTAATTGGGGCAGTTTGTTCTTCGAAGCGAGACCGGACATAGTCGCGATGGTTTCCTGCTCCGATAGTGCCGCAGGAATATCCAGCGCACTCTTTAATCTAAATTTTTCAGGAATATCGGCAAACAGCTCATGAATACTTGCTATGCCAATATCAGACTGCATTTGCGCGATATTCTCAGGTGTGTGGGGGCAGTAATCCATCTTTAATGCTTTTCCTCTTTGGTAAATAGTTCATAGTCAGCGGCGTTAAGCAGGGCTTTAAGCTCGCCCGCGTCAGACAGTCGCATTTTTGCAATCCAGCCTTCACCGAAGGCATCCTTATTGATCAACTCCGGTGTGTTTTCGAGCTTCTTATTGACATCAATGATTTCGCCACTAACCGGCGCATAAACATCAGATACGGATTTTACCGATTCGACAACAGCCATCGGCTCACTTTTGGCAACTTTTTTCCCGATCGCAGGCAACTCAACAAAAACAATGTCTGTAAGCATTTCCTGCGCGTAATCGCTTATGCCGATTATTGCTGTTCCATCGCCATTATCTTTTACCCATTCATGGTCACGGGAATATAGCCTGTCGGTAGGATTTGGTTTGGACATTTTATGTCTCCTTAGTTCATTTATTTTGATCTTTTATAAAACGGTAGCTTGACAATTTTAGCCTCGGTCATTGTATCGCGAATAGCAACTGTTATTTGAGTATCCGGCGCGCTGCAGGCAATATCAACAAAAGCCAGGCCGATTGCTTTGTTGAGAGTCGGAGAAAACGTTCCGGAAGTAACAATGCCAATTTCCTGCTGATTATGGAATACTTTATAGCCATGCCGGGCAATACCCCTGCCAGTCATTTCTATACCGACAAGCTTGTTGCCGGTGCCGGAATTTTTTCGAGCCACAAGCGCCGCTTTCCCGACAAATTCTTTATGCGCATCGACAATCCAGCTATATGGTACTTCCAGCGGACTTACCGATTCGTTCATGTCCTGACCGTTGAGCATCATGCCGCCCTCAAGGCGCAGCGTGTCTCTTGCGCCCAGTCCCGCCGGTTTCATACCCAGTGAAGCTCCGGTAATCATCAACTTATCCCATATATTCCCAACGACATCAGCTCCGGCATAGATTTCAAAACCATCTTCGCCGGTGTAGCCGCTGCGCGAAATAATTGCCGGTACTCTGGCAACATGGGATTCGCAAAAATGATAGAAACGCATATTCCTTAGATCAGTCCCTGTCAGCTTCTGCAAAATTTCTTCAGAGCGCGGTCCTTGCAGGTCAAGTTTTCCAGTCCGGTCACTTATATCTTCCAATGTGCAATCAAATTGTTTCTGTTTCTGAATAGAGCTTATCCACTGCCAGTCTCTATCTTTGGGGGTGGCGTTAGTCACCAGCATATAGGAGTTATCATCATGTTTGTACACTGTTAAATCATCAATTATGCCGCCTTCGTTGTTGAGCAGCGCGGATAGTTTGACCTGGCCTGGGGTTTGATCTGCCAGATCTCTGGTTAAGACCAGTTGTAAAAGATTCAGCGCCTGTGTGCCTTTAACTTCAATTTCGCCCATGTGGCAAATATCAAAAAGGCCGGCAGAATTTCTGGTTGCTTTGTGTTCATCAATGACATTTGTGTATTGCACGGGCATGGCCCAGCCGCCAAAATCAATGATCTTGGCGCTTTGGGCAAGATGTTTTTCGTATAAAGGCGTCTTTTTCAATTGCTTATACCAAGTTGCTATCAAACATTATCCCTACTTAGCTTCGTACGTGGGATAATTCGACTAGCGCTTCGAACTTCACTTCGTTCGTTTTCAGCGAGTCTCATTAAAGTTTGATTTGTCTGGTATAATGCCAAGTATGCTTTCAAAAAGCCACATTTTATTTTTTGAAAGTAACTTGGTATTATAATATTTTAAAAGATTTGGCTAATAAATTTGCATAACTATCAGCACAGAAAGATCAAAATATGAACCGCCCCCTGATTTATCCTTTGATTGCGCTCATTACCGGAATTGTTATCGGTTATTACTATCCTGTTTCTTATTACTTATTATTTTCCGCGATTATTTTTATTCTTGTAGTTCTTTTTTTCACTATTCGCAATAGTTGGTCGAAAGCCAGTTTATTCCTGATCATAAATTTTGTAATCATCCTGGGTATTTTCAACATTCAGATTCAGCAATATTCAGCTGATAATGACAATTCTATCAGGCATTTTATCGATCAAGGCAAACTGCGTATTGAAGGTATTGTTATTGACACCCCTATCATACGTCCTGACAAAACAGTTTTAGTTGTGCAATCTATTCGAATAGTTGAAGGAAATTATTACCGTCCGGTTACAGGTAATATCCGTCTTACAATTTCAAATGATTTCAATTTTCAATATGGCGATTTTATTCGCTTTTCCACATATTTGAAAAAAATATCCAACTTTCAGAATCCCGGCGGGTTTGATTACGAACGCTATATGAACCTCCAGGGTATTTATGCCACCGGTTCTGTTTATAATAATTCAGATATTATACTTTTGAGACAAAATACTGCAAGCGGAATCAGGTTAAAACTGGAAATATTTCGGCTATATCTAAAAGAGATCATTTACTCAAACGCTTCTACTCCGCAAAGAGAAATCATTGAAGCCATGACTATCGGCAATCAAAACGCGATCCCGGTTGATGTGCGCAATAACTTTAACAAAACGGGAACTTCTCATATCCTTTCCATTTCCGGCCTACATATCGGCATGGTTGCCGCTATAACATTTTTCTTTATCTTACTTATTTTAAAGCGTTCTGAATATCTGATGTTGAGATTCAATATTATCAAGGTAGCCTCGGCAGCAGCTTTATTAATGGTTTTAATTTATGCTCTGATCGCGGGAATGGGTGTTACCGTAGTTCGTTCAGCTCTTATGGCAATTGTTTTCCTTGCCGCATTGTTTCTGGGCAGACAAAAAGATATGTACAACACTCTGGCGATGGCAGCGCTAATTATCCTGATCATAACGCCAAATGCACTTTTTGATATTTCTTTTCAGCTCTCCTTTACTGCAGTTTTGGCAATCATTTATATAGTTCCACGTTTTAGCAATTTTTCGTATCCTTTATTGGAAGGCTTACCGCTCTGGTTGCAAAAACCTTTACGGCATATTTATTTATCAATTATTGTATGTGTTGCCGCCACTCTGGGCACACTGCCTCTGATCGTTTTCTATTTCAACCGCGTCTCCGCGATAACTATTATTGCCAATCTTATTTTAGTACCGCTTCTGGGAACTATCGCGCTGGCATTTTCTATGGCATTTATTCTTTGCGCTTTTTTTTCTGCGGGTCTCGCCGGTTTCTTTATTCAAATCGCCTCTTTCATTGTTCAAATCTCTATCTATATAATTGATTATCTTGCTTCACTATCATGGTCATCTTTTAGTTTTACAATGCCCAACATTGTTGAGATTGTCATTTTTTATCTTTTGATTTTTATCTTATTGCGTTTGATTGATTTGCGTCATGTTAACGGCGTTGTCAAAAAAGGCTATCTTGAGCGTAATCCGATTTTTGTAAAAATTATTTTAATTACTATAATTGTCTTTTTTCTTGCTGATGCATCTTATCTATTGACCAGGGATAAAATTTCCAGCGATTTACGCCTGACAGCAATAGATGTCGGGCAAGGCTCCTCAATTTTAGTGCGCTGTCCTGGAGGTAAAACCATGCTGATTGACGGCGGCGGTTTTGCCGATAGTTCTTTTGATATGGGCAAACTTGTTGTCGCTCCTTTTCTTTACTCTGAAAGAATCAGCAAAATTGATATCGTTGTACTTTCTCATCCCCATCCGGATCATCTTCACGGGCTTCTTTATATAACAGATAATTTTGATGTTCAGGAGGTCTGGAGTACAGGCCAGCGGCTCGATAATGAAAATTTCCGCGAGTGGGAAAAAATAATCAGCCACAATAAGATTAAAGTGAAATATTTATCTTCTCAATCCCCCCCGATAAATATCAACGGTGTTCAAGTAAATATTTTATGGCCATTAAAACCACTGAAGAATATCTCGGCACCGGACGGCGCAAAACCGCCGTCGCTCGCGTGCGTCTCGCCACCGGCAGCGGCAAAATCACCGTGAACCGCCGGGCGTTTGACAATTATTTCCCGCTGGAAACCCAGCGCTCCGTCGCCACCCGTCCGCTGACGGTGGCTGGCGCTTTGGAAAAGTTTGACGTGCGTGTGACGGTCGCCGGTGGCGGGCCGAATGGCCAGGCCGATGCTGTGCGCCACGGAATCGCCCGCGCGCTGATTAAATTTGACGCCGCCCTCCGTCCGCCGTTGAAGGCGGAAGGATTGCTGACGCGCGATTCCCGCATGCGCGAACGCAAAAAATACGGCCAGCCGGGTGCGCGCAAGCGCTTCCAGTTCTCGAAGCGTTGATCGTTTCGGATTTTTCAAACCCTGCTGGATCAATCCGGCAGGGTTTTTTATTTCCGCTGAGCAACAAAGACGCAAAGTCGCCAAGAAAAACTTTGTTTCTTTGCGCCTTTGTTGTTCAATTAAAAATTCGAAAATGAATACGAAAAAAGTCGCCATTGTCGGTGCGTCGGGTTATTCCGGCGAAGTGCTGGTGCAGCTGTTGTTGAACCATCCGCAGGCGGAGTTGGTCGCCGTCACCTCGCGCCAGAATGCCGGGCAGACGCTCGCGCAGGTGTTCCCCAAATTCGCCAGCCATCCCAAATCCAAGACGCTCCGCTTCAGCGAGCCGAACGCGGAAGTTCTGGCGAAGCAGGCGGACGTGGTTTTCCTCGCGCTGCCGCACGGCGTCGCCGCCGAGTTTGCCGTGCCGCTGATCAATGCCGGTTGCGTCGTCATTGATCTGAGCGCGGACTTTCGGCTCAAGAGCGCGGAAGTTTACAAGGAATTTTACGCGCACGACCATCCCGCGCCGGACTTGCTGGCCAAGTCCGTTTACGGCCTGCCGGAATTTTATCGGGACGAGATTAAGAAGTCTTTGCTCATCGCGTCGCCGGGTTGCTATCCGACAAGCATTTTGCTCCCGACGATTCCTTTGCTCAAAGCCGGGCTCATCAAGTCCTCCGGCATCATCGCCGATTCCATGAGCGGCGTCAGCGGCGCGGGGCGCAAGGCGGAGATTGATTATCTGTTCTGCGAATGCAACGAAAGCGTGCGCCCCTACGGCGTGCCGAAGCACCGGCATTTGTCGGAGATCGAGGAGCAGCTTTCCTTCGCGGCTGGATCAAAGGTCACGATCCAGTTCACGCCGCATCTGATTCCGGTGAACCGCGGCATCCTGACCACGTTGTATCTCGCGCCTTCCGAACATTTCAGCGACGCCGCGGGCGCGGCCAAACTCGCGGAGAAGATTTCCGCATGTTATCAGTTGGCTTACGCGAACGAGCCGTTCGTTCGTTTGCTCGAAGGCAAGGCTTTGCCGGACACCAAGAACGTGGTTGGCACGAACGTCTGCGAAATCGCGTGGCGGCTTGACCCGCGCACCGGCCGGCTCATCGTGATGAGCGCCGAGGACAACCTAGTCAAAGGCGCGAGCGGCCAGGCGGTGCAAAGCATGAACATCGTGTGCGGCTGGCCGGAAACGGCGGGACTGGTTTAAGCCGTGTCGAAGACCACTCATCA
>JBAXON010000013.1:0-24091 GCA_037133255.1 Deltaproteobacteria bacterium | reverse complement strand
CTCAAATGCCATATTTTTAATCTCAAATAACAAGATACCTATAAATTAAAGTCTTCACCAAAATAAAATTTCCTGGCCAATTCACTTTGCGCAATTTCTTCCGGTTTTCCCTCTACCAGCATGGAACCTTCATTGACGATGTAAGCCCTATCGCAACAGGAAAGAGTTTCACGCACATTGTGATCAGAAATAATTATGCCTATTCCCTTATTTTTTAGTTTTTCAATAATTCTTTGAATATCGGCAACAGCCAGTGGATCAATTCCTGCGAAAGGTTCATCTAGAAGTATATATTTTGGAGAAGTAACCAATGCTCTTGTTATTTCTACCCGTCTTCTTTCACCACCTGAAAGTGAGTAGGCATAGTGTTTTTTAAGGCCAGTAAGATCAAGTTCTGCCAAAAGTTCTTTGAGTCTTTCTTGCCTTTCTTCATCACGCAGATCAAGAGTTTCCAAAATTGCCAATATGTTCTCCTCAACTGTAAGTTTCCGAAATATTGACGGCTCTTGCGGCAGATAATTTAATCCTTTTCTTGCTCTTATGTACATTGGTTCTTTGCTGATATCTTCATTGTCCAAATATATTTCTCCACCATCGGGCCTTACTAATCCCACAATCATATAAAAAGTAGTCGTTTTTCCGGCACCATTGGGACCGAGCAAACCCACTACTTCGCCTGGTGAAATCGTTAAATCAATCTGATTAACGACTTTTCTTTTATTGTAAATTTTAGTTAAACCTTTTGCAAACAGATTGCTCATTTCTCACATACCACCGGATGATCGCTTTTATTTCTTGCCTTCTTTATTTTGTTGCGGATAGATTACCGCCTTTACTCTTTCACCTTTCCCTGGCATACATGGCACGACTGATCCGCGATCTTCATTTGTATATACTATCACTTTACATCCTGTTATCGTGTTTTTCCCTTCGCGCAACATCGCGTTTCCTGTCAGTACGATCTGACCGCTTTCTTGATTGAAAGATGCTTCATCACCTGTTCCCATTCTTTCCTTTTGGGTTATGATGACATTTCCCTTAGCTTCAATTTTATCCAGATCTCCTGATGTTCCGATTTCTTTTATTTCGGTTTTACTTTTTTTGCCTGGCTCATTTTTGTAATACAAAAACAATTGGTCTGACTTTAATGTGATATCTGCCTGAATGGCTTTGGCATTACCGGAGAATACAACCATCTTTTTTTCATTGAAGGCTTCCATGCGGTCAGATGTAATTTCTATTGGTTCGTTTTTCTTAATAATATTTTTCTTGTCAGAACTGTCCTGAGCATATGAAATATTATTTGCCATTAACAGCCAAAACAAAACCCATAGATATCTTTTTTTGCAAATCATCATATATTCCTAATTAATTTATTTTTGCTTTCACTAAGGAAGAAAGGTTTAATTCCCCTGTATTGATGTATAGCGTGAGTCCTTTGCCTTTTATTTTCATCTTCTTGCCTTCCATGAGCACAGGCGCGTCTGTATAAGCTTTTTTTTCGGCATCATTGAAATTTAAATAATCCGTAGAAAACCTGTCTCCTTTATCTGAAACAATAACCACATTACCTTTAATTTGAAGATCCTTTTTATCAGTATTCATTTGTCCTTTATCACCCGTCATTATAAATACTTTTCCTTCTGCCGTGGTTAATTTTACTTTCACAAGGTCAAATAAAGCAAGGTTTTCATTTTTAATATATTTGGCGCTATCGGCCGTAATTTCCCATTTGGAATTACTTTCACCAACTTCCGTATAGACGAAATCTTTAATTTGCAGATCAACGTGATCGGGCAATATCTTAACTATATTCTGCGGCTTATCGTAAATGTTGCTCTTAATCACCAAAACAACTGCGGCAATAACAGCAAAGATAATTAGTAATATCGATATAGTTTTTGTTTTTTTGGGTAATTTCATCTTTACAAAATCCCGGCAAGAATTTTTTTTGTTTTACCAGTGTTTTAGTTATACCACCGAGCATCTCACATGTAAAGGCATAAGCACAACAGACATCAGCACAACTCAAAGACATTCAACGAATTCGTACTTTTCGGCAATTTCCGGCCATTTCCCCTGATTTTGCAAAATAATTTCACATAGTTCTCGTACCGCCCCATGTCCACCTTTATTTTTTGTCACATAATCAACATTTTTTTTCACCACATCCACAGCGTCAGCCACGGCGGCAGAAAAACCGACCTCTCTTAACACCGGTATGTCTATGATGTCATCACCCATAAAAGCCACAGAGCTTGCAGATATGTTATGTTTGAGCAATATTTTTTGGAACACTTCTTTCTTGTTTAGCGCCCCCTGATAAACTTCTTTAATTTCCAGATCTTTCGCCCGCTGATTAACAACTTCAGATTTACGCCCGGTCAATATCACTATTTCTATTCCGTAACGCTGGACAATTTTTAAGCCATGCCCGTCACGCACGTTAAAATTTTTCAACTGACGCCCTTCGTCATCCATAATTATTCTGCCGTCAGTCATTACACCGTCAACATCCAGCATCAGCATTTTTATTTTTTTTAATTTATCTTTCAGTTTCTTATTCATAGAGAAAATATCCTTAATTAATTTTGACCATTTTTATGAGTTCATCCCTTTTCACATCTTCACCTTTACTGTCTCATCTATCTTTTTCAACGTTGTCAGCAACTCTTCTAATGAATCGAGATATAAAGAATTAGCTCCATCGCACAACGCTTTCTCCGGATTCCGGTGCACCTCCAAAAATATTCCATCAACCCCTGCGGCAACGGCTGCTCTGGCCAGATATGGAACCATATCGCGCTCACCTCCTGATGCCGTGCCAGCTCCACCGGGCAACTGGACTGCGTGAGTCGCGTCAAAGATTACCGGATAGCCGGTCTCTCTCATTATCGGCAACGACCGGACGTCAAAAACAAGGTTATTATAACCAAAGGATGTGCCCCTTTCCGTGAGAAGAATTTTTTCGTTACCGGCCGCTCTTGCTTTAGCTATTATATTGGCAACATCCCACGGCGCAAGAAATTGCCCCTTTTTTATATTAATAATTTTTGCTTTTTTGGCGACTTCCATCACAAAATCAGTCTGGCGACAAAGAAAAGCCGGTACTTGCAAAACATCTAATATTTGAGCCGCTTCATCAATTTCTTCAAAGCGATGGACGTCAGAGAGTAGTGGCAAAGCCAGTTTTTCCTTGATACGTTTTAGTATAGACAAACCTTCCTTCAATCCTGGACCGCGATAAGAACTAATCGATGTGCGATTGGCTTTATCGTAAGAGGCCTTAAAAATAAAAGGTATTTTTAGTTTTGCCGTCAGCTTTTGCAGATACTGAGCGATATCCATGGCCGCAGCTTGATCTTCCAGCACACACGGACCGGCAATCAAAACAAATCCTGTATTATCTCCTATGACAAAATCGTTTAGTTTAATCCCGTTCATTCTTTACTCCTTTTTCCTTTTCTATCTCTGAGATTTCTTCTGTAATAATTTGATTTTTAGCGGCGGTATTCTCCTTGCCGCTTTCGCTGATTCCGGATTAAGTTCATAAGCGCTTGTATAAGCCTTCAGAGCTTCCGGATACAGCTCTTTTCCTTCATAGGCCTCACCTAAATTCGCGTAAAGCTCATCATCTTCACGATCGTACTTAAGAGCGATAAGATAATTAGCAATGGCCTTATCCCATTTTTTTTGGGAGGCATAAGCATAACCTAAACTGGCATAAGAAGCGGCCTTTTTAGGTTCCAGAACAATTATTCTTTTGTAATATTTAATTGCCGTTTCATATTTTTTTTCTTTTAAATAATATTGCGCGAGAATACTTAATACTTCTTTTGTTTGTGGTAATACTTTTTCGTACTCAGCAATCGCATCTTTTTCCCTTGCCTGTTTGCTATAAGTATAGGCCAAATTATAATGCAATGTGGAGCTTTTTGATCCAAGTTTAATCGCCTTTTCATAATTTTCGGCCGATGCTTTATATCTTTTCAGCTCACCATAGGCAAAGCCCAAATTAGCATAGATTGATGAATTTTTTGGATTTTTTTTAGCCAATTGTTCGTAATATATTAATGCCTGATCAAATTTCTTGTTTTTGAGATTAAGATTAGCCAGGCGCTCAATGGCATCGACATCATTAGGATTAATTTTCAATACATGCTGGTATTCCAGTATCGCTTCAGCGCTTTGTTTCCTTTTTTCATAGGCAGCGCCAAGATTGAAGCGGATTACCGGTTCATCCGGACTCAGCAAGGCCGCCTTTTTTAAATTGTCAATTTCTTCCTGCCCCCTGCCCAGGCCGGCATAGGCAGACGCCAAATTAGCGTAAGCAGCAGCCATCCGCGGTTGCTTTTTAATCAATTCTTTATAATATTTAATGGCATCATCATATTTGTTAATTTTGAGATGCACATCTCCCAAAGCAAGCAAGACCGATTCGGTATCCTTAGAACGCCCGGCGATATATTTATACTCATCAATTGCCAGATTCATCTTTCTTGCTTTTTCGTATGCCGACCCCAGCTTCAATCTGACCGGATAATTGTCCGGCTCAAGCTTAACTGCCTGCTTATAACTTTCTATTGCCTGATCCCATAATCCTTTTTGAGAAAGAGCAAAACCAAGGCTGGCAAAGGCCTGGGCATCCTGCGAATTTATCTTGAGAAGCTTTCGACATATTGAGATGACATCGTCATAATTTTTCTTCTTGATATAACATTTGGTAAGTTCCAGCATTGCTGTTGTATCATCGGATTTAATCAGCAGGATTTCTTTATACTGCTTGACGGCATCATCTATCCTGTCGAGCCGAAAATATGTCCCGGCAAGGATTTTACGTACGCTGATATCTTCCTTGTTTGCGACTATTGCTTTTTGCAAATATTCAATTTGCACATTGACGTTTGAAGAATCTTTTGCAAACCTAAGCCAATCTTGAGGTGTAATTATTACTTTTATTGGAACAACTGCTATTGGTTGACTTTTATAATTTATATTAATATTGTAACTGGAATTACTACTCGTGCCCTTGCTAAACTCGTCACTTTTCATTATTTTATTGACCAGATCAACGCCACGCAGCAAAAGGCCGCTATCATTTTTACCTTTCCCCAGGAAATCAACGCTAACTGTTATATGTTTACCTAACAGATCATCGCTGGCAACTGATTTTATGGCAAATTCGTCACGGTATGTTACTTCAAAACTTTCACTGTTCTTAACCCTGATATCATTACCGTTTTTTTCCATTTCCAGATAATAAAAATGCGGTTTAGCCTGCAATACATAATAGTTGAAAATATTATTTATTCTCATAATCTGGAAAGTAAATGTGTTGATAGCTTGAGGCCTAAAGAGCAATATTGAAAAGAATACTATTGCAAGAACAGCAAGAACAATGAATACTCTTGTAATTTTTTTGACCTGCGCATCATTTCTTATTGAATCTTTAAACATTAATTTTTCAACCACGGGGATGATATTTCTGGTGAATTTCTCTTAGTCTCTCCCTTGTAATATGGGTATAAATCTGAGTTGTGGAAATATCGGCATGTCCTAGCATAACCTGAACCGTTCGTAAATCAGCTCCGCCTTCCAGCAAGTGGGTAGCAAAAGAATGACGGAAAGTATGCGGATGAACCTTCTTTTGTAATCCCGCCTTTTTCGCGTACTTGATAACTATTTTCCATAGCCCCTGTCTTGTAAATTTTGTGCCGAACCTGTTTAAAAATAAAACATCAGTAGTCTTTTTTTGCATTAATTGCGGTCTGGCATTATCCACATAAAGCCTTGTGCAATCGTAGGCAGTCTTGCCAACCGGCACAATTCTCTCCTTGCTGCCCTTGCCCATTACAACTAGAAAACCAACTTGCCAGTTAACACTATTCATCGTCAAGTTAATTAATTCCGAGACTCGGATACCTGTCGCGTATAAAAGCTCAAGCATGGCACTATCACGCACTGTTGCCGCTGTTGAATTGCCTGGTTGAATTAAAATAACATTCATTTCTTCTTTGCTGATCGTATCGGGCAGACGCATCCACACTTTAGCCAGATCAACATTTGTCAGCGGTGATGAAGTGATTATTTTTTCCTGTATCAAATACTTATATAATCCCCGCATCGCGGCAAGTGCCCGGTTCATCGAATTTGCCGATAACCCCTCACCCTTGATCTGCACTAAATACTCAATAATTACTTCAGGTTTAACATCCGGCAGTTGCGGTATACCTTTTTGCAGCAGAAATTGAAAATACCTGCGCAAATCACGTCCGTAAGCTTCCAGTGTATTTGAGGCCACGCCACGTTCCACTAAAAGATGGTTGAGGTACCTTGTCAATATTTCCTGCATATAGGTTTTTATCGCAAATATGATTACGAATCAAAGCTTTTTTATTGTGAAACTCCAATTCCGCAAGCGCAGCGGAGGGTTTAATACCCCGCAGCTTGCTTTGGGGTTCATACCAGTAATTGGCTTATTTATTTTTTACCTTTCATTTTTTACTTGATTTCAGGCCTGTTGTATGGCTAAATTTTTTAAACGAATTTATAATTTGCTAAGTAGTAGCACTTTATCAAGTAAACAACTTTTCACTTGAAAGGAGGTTATGAAATGGGCAAAAAAAACAGCATTTATTTGCTGTCATGTATTCTACTGGTGATTGTCATCTATCCTTTATCCGCACAGGGACAGTTGCCCGTGGTCTCTAATAAAGGTTCGACGGTGACAGTTCCAAAAGTAACCGGCATGTTGCAGAAAGATGCGGAAGCGACCATCGCCAAGGCGGGGTTGGAGGTGGCAAATATCATCGAACGCGAAACGCCTTTTCCCGCTGGCAAAGTGGTGCGGCAGAAACCAATGCCGGATACCAAAGTGGAAAAGGGCAGCGGTGTAGTGCTGGTGGTTTCGAAAGCCAAGGAACAGCTCCAGCTCAAAACACCCGTGGCACCTTCCGGAATGACACAACCTGAAGAAACAGCGGAAAAATTAACCAAAGGCAAAACCGCACCTTTGCCAGGAGACAAAGAGCTGCTTAACTCGCCGATACCGGAGAAGCAGATATTACCAAAAAAATCAGCTATTAACACTGCGGCTCTAAAAATGACAGGTATGCGCATTGCGTCGCAAACCATCAGCACAGGGCCGTTAGTCATGACCGGCATGCGCGTGGCGTCACAAACCATCATCACAGCACCTTTACAGATGACCGGCATGCGAGTAAACTCCATCACAATTAATGCCGCCCCATTGAAAATGACGGGCATGCGACCATGAAGATCTTCTCTTCTATTGTCATGTAACTCAAATTACCTTCAATAGAAGTTTCAAGATGCATTTATAAAAATTTTTCCTTACAGGAGGATACTATGAAAAAGTCAATTTTAATCATTTTCACAATGCTCCTTATTATCATTATCGCAACAAGCCTTTTTGCGCAATCGACAACACCGACCATAACTTTTAATGTTCCTTTACAGCTCACTAAACTGCATCAGAATGTTACAGAGGTTTCTGTTCAATGTGTGTGCAATAACTATAATAATGCAGTAGTGAGTACGACTGGGCGTTCCAATAGCGCAAGGCCTGATGCCAATGGCAATATCAATCAGACGGTAACAGTTACCGTTCAGTCCCTGGCCGGTAAGGACCTTTCCACTGCCACTAACTATTCCTGTGCGTTAGGAATTAAATTTATCGGGGTAGATGGTTGGGGCAATCCCTCAACTGCGAGCACACATGTCGAGTTACAGCCGAAAGCTGGTACGACGTTTGTTTCTCAGGCTTACGGCAATATAACCTGGTAGTGATCGGCAGGGCATTCTCCAACTAGGACAAACGAAATTCAGTTGTAAAATTGGTGGGGACAGAACGCAGAGGCCGGTGTAAAATTCGGCCTCTGCGTTCTGCAATCTGTAACAAAATCCTGCATGTCAGTGGAGCCCCCCTCCGGCAGGCGCCGGAGGGATTGAGTGCTTTTTGTTGCGTGGTGTGAATGTAACTACATCAAACGCGGAATCATAACCGACTTTCTAAATAATTCGTTACCTTTAACAAGTATGCAACTTAGTCACTTTCTTTTGACCAGTCAATACCCTTTGATGTCAGGAAATTTTGTGCTTTTTTGTGCCCCATTCTTGCCGCAATTTTCAAATCTTTAATGGCCATCTTTTTATTTCCGAGTTTTGCGTATGCAGCCCCTCGATTAGCGTAAGCAATTACGAATTTAGGGTTTTGCTCGATAGCCTTACTAAATGAAACAACAGCCCCCTTATAATTACCGGATATAAACAATGACTTTCCTTTTCTAAACAAGTCGGCAGCAGTCAACCCCTTGATGGCCGCAGCATATTCTTTCTTTTTTTGATTCTTGTTCTCACCTTTTACTGCTGCCACGTCTTTTTTCAGGCCTTCAATCTCTTTTAAGAGATTGTCCACCTTTTCCTTTGCATCATACATCTCACTCATTTCCGGCTGGTCTTTCCGGAGTTTATCGATGGAGTTTGCAAGTGAAGCGGGGTCAGTTGTTATATTTACTTTTAGATAGTATGTTTTGCCGTCCCATTTCTCATCTATAATATTTACTTTGGCAATCCCGGCGGTTACGGCAGTAATCTGGTCTTTTGTGAGCTGAAAATCTTTTACCTCGGTTTTGCTCTCCAGGTATGTTCCCAATTCCTCAAATAGCAGTCTTTTAGCCTGTTCAAGAGCAATTGTTCTGCTGGAAAGCTTGCTGTCGGCCTCGCTTGCCTGATAGGTATATTCTTTTTGGAAGGTAACATCCTCAGCAGAGACTATATAGGCACTAACACTTGAAAAAAGCAAAACAGCGACTAAAATTGCAAATTTTATGACTAAGCTTTTATTTTTCATATATTATCCCTCCCTGAAAAAATGTTTAATAAATCGTATGTAAATAAAAAAACCGCTTGCTTGATTTTGGTTAAGGCTTTTACTGGAAATGATTATAGTGTAGCCATTCTTGTATGTCAATGAATAATGAACACAAAATAGCTATGGTAATTGATGGTTGAAGCATCAGCTTACCGGGGGAAACCATCACCATTTTTTCTCCATGAAGTGACATAATCATATGGCTTTAGCGAAACAAAGCTTTTTTATTGACTTATTTTGCAAACTCGTCAAAAGTATAGGTAAGGAGTTCATAATAATACCCAATTGGAGTAAGCCTAATGAAAAAAATTATAATTGCCTCAGATCATGGCGCCGTATCTCTGAAAAAAGAGATCATCTCTTTTTTAAAATTCAATAACTGCGACGTAAAAGATATGGGTGTGAATACTGAAGATTCCGTTGACTATCCTGATATAGCTCTGGCTGCATGCAACGAATTTAAGAAGGGCGACTATGATTTTGGCATTTTACTTTGCGGCACAGGTATTGGAATGTCGATTGCCGCTAATAAACTAAGATTCATCCGCTGCGCGCAGGTGTGCGATTTATTTACCGCCGAAATGGCCAAAGCCCATAATAATGCAAATTTTATTGCTTTCGGCGGCAGAGTAAAATATACTGTATCCGTAACGGCAATGGTTGACAAATTCATGAAAACAAGTTTTTCCGGTGAGAGGCACGAAAGAAGAATCGCCAAACTGATAGATATTGACCGATAAAAACCATGACTGAAATTCTGGATAAAAAAAAG
Source organism: Deltaproteobacteria bacterium (assembly GCA_037133255.1). Taxonomy (GTDB): domain Bacteria; phylum Desulfobacterota; class Syntrophia; order Syntrophales; family Smithellaceae; genus FEN-1160. The sequence continues at coordinate 14,426 of JBAXON010000013.1, read as the reverse complement.
ATTCGCCAGGTATTTCGAAACGTGCAGGAGCACCGGCGTATTGAGCAACTCATTCGCCTTTTCTCATCCAATAAAGATGACATCCGCGTTACCGCCCTTAATCAAGTTGATCTGACCTCTTGCCAAAGCGTTCTGGAACTGGGCTGCGCTTTCGGCTCTTTTACGGAAGCCTTAAAAAACAGGCTTCATTCAAAAGCTAAAATCACCGGCCTGGATATTGTTCCCGAATATGAGCCTTTCTTTCTGGAGGCATGTAAGCGTGCCGGATATAGTGGAAACTTTTTATCATCAGGCGTTAATCCGCTTAAAAAATATCCTGCCGGAACCTTCGATCTGGTTATTTGCAGTTTTGCTTTATACTTTTTTATTGAGATCATCCCGGAAATTGCCCGTGTTTTAAAAAAGAACGGCACATTTATCACCATCACCCACAGCCGCCGCAACATGAAGGAATTAATTACTCTTACCAAAACCATTCTGAAGAAAAACAAACTTCTTTCTGTCAATGAACTGCTGCCCATAGAAATTATCCTCCGACAATTCTCTACTGAAAATGGCGCAACTCTTCTATACCCTTATTTTCGCCGGATTCAGCAAATTGATTTTAATAATTCTCTCATTTTCACCGCGGAGGAAACAGAATCATTTTTGGAATATTACCATTTCAAAAAGCCCTTTTTCCTGACCGGCACAAACACTCGGAAAAATGAAGTTTCCAGTCAGCTTAAAGATGCCCTGCAAAAAAAAACCATAAATTCAAATAGAATAAAAATGTGTAAAGACGACAGGATTTTCATTTGTTCCGAACCCATCATACCCAAGGAAACATCATGAAAAAGCAACGCCGCCATTGCCTTTACTGTGGTGGAGAAATTATCAAGAAAAGTGAAGACGGGGTTCTGCGTGATTTCTGTCCTCTCTGTAATTCCTACTTTTACAACAATCCTCTGCCGGTTGTTTCTACCATCCTCGATTCTTCAAGGCAAATACTTCTGGTCAAACGCGACCGGGCTCCTTCTAAAGGTAAGTGGTGCCTGCCGACAGGCTTTGCCGAAGCGGGAGAAAACATTGAAGAAGCGGCATTGCGCGAGTTGCAGGAAGAAACAGGCATCAAGGGAAGAATATCCAGATTGCTGGATGTTGATTCCTATAAGAGCCGGTTTTACGGCGATCTGCTTTTTCTGACTTTTATTGTGGAACAAACCGGCGGCAAGCTTACGGCAGGTGACGATTGCGCTCAGGCAATGTTCTGGCCGGTTGGCAAACTCCCGCCTCTGGCCTTTCGTCCCAACACTCGCGCCTTGGATGCCTATATAAAAAGTAAAAAAGATTACTGGAGCATTCTGGATTCAATTGAAAACAAGGATGAAAGCAAACCTCAAAAAAAGGTTGCCAAAAATTCCCTGACCAAACGCCTGCTCAGTGTCATCCTCAAAAACAAGGAAAAAATTATTTACCAGTGGATGGAAGAAATGACCACAAGCGCAACCACTAGTGAATACCATAAGTATGAAAGCCGTAAGCTCTATACTATCTGCGATAAAATCCTTTCCCAGATTACCCTCTGGCTGGGTGGGCTTTATGATATAAATCAGATGAAGAGTTTTTATACCAAGCTAGGCAGGGAACGGAAAAAAGCAGACTTTAAAATCAGCGAGGTACTCAGCGCCCTGAGCCTCATCCGCAAGCACATCTGGACATTTGCGCTGGCCCAGGATGCCCTGCAGAAAAAGCTGGAGCTTTACATGACTTTTGAACTGCAAAGACGCATGACCGTATTTTTCGATCTGGCGACTTTTTATCTGACGCGTGGGTATGAAGAAAAGTAGTGAGACTCGCTTCAAACTTCATCCCGAATTGCCACAGGCATTCCTCGCCAAACCTTACAATCTCAAGGCATTACACGCCGCGATTAGTCAAACGCTGGAGAGAAAGAAGAAGTGAAAAATATGGTGGAAAAGAACCTTTCCAACAAACAAATGTTTTCAGTTACATTAATTCTGCCTATTTGATATATTGCACCAAATGAAAATAAAGGGAAACAGAACGGGTGATGCCGATGCAGAAAACTTGTTCATTGCTTAATGGGAGTTATCAAAGGGTACGCTACTTATTGATGACAACTCGTCGGCAAAGCTTCCTCTTGATCTGTTTCATTGCAATTGCCCTGACTATAGGCACTTTACCTGTCAACGCAAGCAAGACGCCTGTCCCCGGAAAAACTCTTATCATTGTCGGCGGAGAGATTGGTTATCCGCCTTATAGCTTTCTCGATAAGAAGGGTAATCCTACCGGTTTTCAGGTGGAACTGACCCGGGCTATCGCCAGGACCATGGGCATGAATGTTGAAATTCGAATTACCCCTTGGCCTGAAACACGCAAGGCACTTGAAGACGGCACAATTGATATTATTCCCGGCATGTTTTATTCGGAGGAACGGGCAAAGATTTACGATTTTTCCCCACCCTTTTCCATTGTAAGTACAGCAATTTTTGCCCGCGTAAACTCACCATCTGTTAAGTCCATAGAAGACCTCCGCGATAGGGAAATCATCGTTATGCGCGGAGAGGTCATGCACGACTATATCCTCAAACATCGCCTGACTGACAGAATCATGCTTACCGAAACACCGGCCGACGCACTGAGGCTGCTTGCATCGGGAAAAGGCGACTATGCATTGGTTGCACAGATGCCCGGGCTTTACTGGATCAAAGAGCTCAATCTGTCAAATATCAAATCTGTCGGTCCGTCCCTTCAGCCTTTCAAAAACTGTTTTGCCGTTCGGAAGGGCAATACACTTCTGCTGTCACGTTTCACAGAAGGTCTCAGTATCATCAACTCGACCGGAGAATATAGTAAGCTTTACGAAAAATGGCTGGGAGTTCTGGCGCCAACCGGAATTGATTTATTATTGGCTATCAAATATGCGGCCATTGTGTTTGTCCCACTCATTGTACTCCTTGCCCTCTCGTTTGTATGGTCGTGGCTGCTACGCAATAAAGTGAATCAAAAAACAAGGGCTTTGCAGGAAAGCGAAGAGCGCTACCGAAATCTTTTTGAGAATGCTCACGAAGCCATTTTTGTGGCTCAAGATGGTAATCTGGTCTTTCTCAATTTGAGAACCGCCACACAGATCGGTTACTCCTTAGAGGAGATCAAATCAAAATCATTTATTGAGTTCATTCACCAAGATGACCAGGAAATGGTTATCAACAATCATATCAAGAGAATGAAGGGTGAGGAAATTCCGAATATCTATTCTTTCCGAGTTATACATAAAGACGGCAGCGTCAGGTGGACAGAACTGAATACCGTTTCCATAGACTGGGATGGAAAACCAGCCACGCTGAATTTTATGACCGACATCACCGAACACAAGCAGGCCGAAGAAGCTCTGAAGGAGAGCGCGACTCGTTTAACCCGTGCCGAAAAAACGGCTAAGATGGGTAATTGGAAATTGATGCTTAATACCAGGGAGTTTATTGGTTCACCCGGAGCACAAACTATTTACGGAGCGGAAAGTGGCGTATTATCATTTGATGATGCAAGAAAGTGTACTTTGCCTGAATACATAGATATTTTAAATAAGGGGCTTACTGATCTAATCACAAAAGATATTCCCTATAACTTAGACATAAAAATATGTAGGCCAACTGATGGCAAAATAATTGATATTCATTCTATTGCTGAATATGACAAAGACAACAACATCGTCTATGGAGTAATTCAGGACATCACGGAGCAACGGAAGGCGGCTGAAGAAAGGCGCGACCTTCAGGAGCGCCTCAATCGAGCTGAGAAGATGGAAGCCCTGGGCACTTTGGCCGGCGGCGTTGCCCATGATTTGAACAATGTCCTGGGTGTTGTTGTCGGCTATGCGGAACTGACCCTTGATAGCGTAGATAAGACAAGCCCCCTCAGACATGGATTGGAGAATATTATGAACGGGGGGCAGAAAGCGGCAGCGATTGTGGATGACCTGCTGACTTTGGCTCGAAGAGGAGTACCCGTCAGCAGTATTCTTAATTTGAACACGATCATTGCCAATTTCCAAAATTCCCCGGAGCTTAATAATTTATCTTTCCACCATCCTGATGTGAAAATTAAAACTAATCTTGACCCTGACCTGCTCAATATCTCCGGCTCTTCTGTGCATCTGGGTAAGTCACTATACAATTTGATTTCCAATGCCCATGAGGCCATGACTAAAGGTGGCACATTGACCATCAAAACAACCAACCAGTATCTGGACAAACCGATGTCCGGCTATAATGAGATACGGGAAGGAGACTATGTTGTCCTTACCATATCCGATACAGGTGAAGGCATATCGGAAAAAGACCTGAAACGAATATTTGAACCATTTTACACCAAGAAGATCATGGGCAGAAGCGGCACAGGCTTAGGACTGGCTGTAGTATGGGGAACAGTTACTGATCATAACGGATATATCAATGTTCATAGCGAAGAAGGCAAAGGAAGCACATTTACATTGTATTTCCCTGTAACAAGGGAAGAAATTCCTGATGAAGCTTTAGCTATTGATGTTTCCGCATACATGGGCAGTGGTCAGTCCATTCTCATTGTGGATGATGTGTCTATACAGAGAGAACTGGCAAGAGATATGCTCCAAAAGCTCAATTACAATGTATCGAGTGTCAAAAGCGGAGAAGAAGCAATCCTCTACTTAAAAGATCACCAACCCGACTTAATAGTATTAGATATGATTATGGATCCCGGCATGGATGGTTTGGATACTTACAAAAGCATCATCAAGATAAACCCACAACAAAAGACGATTATCGTCAGCGGGTTTTCTGAATCGGACAGAGTAAAAGAAGCAAAAAGACTTGGTGCCGGCGCCTACGTCAGAAAACCCTACATCAAAGAGAAGTTGGGGATGGCGGTGAAGAAGGAACTTGAGCGAGCTCATGAACAATAAATTTGAGAGGTAATGTTGATAAGGTGAAAGAAAATAAATTTTGCGCGTTGATTCTGGCTGCGGGTAAGGGTAGCCGGATGAAATCGGATTTGGCTAAAGTGCTTCATGTTCTGGAAGGTAAGCCTTTGCTCCATTACTGTCTGCAATCAGCTAAAAGCGCCGGCGCTGAAAAGGTTGTTGTTATTGTCGGTCATCAGGCAGACCTGGTTCGGCAGGAGTTTTCCCAAGGCGGGTGTATCTTTGTGGATCAAAAACCGCAGTTGGGCACAGGCCATGCTGTGCTGCAGGCTAAAGAGGTGCTTGCCGGTTATTCGGGCAAAACTGTTATTCTGTGCGGGGATGTGCCTTTGCTTAAAGAGTCAACAATTAAGTCTTTGATTAAAAACCATATTGCCACAGGCGCGGCCATTACCGTATTGACAACCACTCCACCCGATGCTACGGGATATGGGCGAATTGTTCGTGATTCCGCAGGCAATATCGCGAAAATTGTCGAACAGCGCGACGCAACCGCTGCCGAAAAGCAAATCGGTGAAATCAATACCGGCATTTACTGTGCTGATACTGCTTTGCTGTTTGATGTATTGGGAAAAGTTAAAAATAATAACGATCAGAAAGAATATTATCTGACGGATATTGTGGAAATATCCTGCCGGGAAGGCAAAGTCGTGAAGCCGCACATAGCCCCCGATTACATTGAAGTGATGGGAATAAATACTCCGGATGAACTTTTCCGCGCCGGTAGTTATTTGCAACAAAACAGAAAGTGTCTGGTTTAAATAGTGTCTGAAGATATTGATTGGCTGCATAATAACGCGATTTTAGCGCCACTGGCGGGAATTTCCGATTTACCATTTCGATTAGTAGCCCGTTCTTTTGGCTGTTCACTGGCATTTACGGAGATGATCAGCGCTAATGGGCTTGTCAGAAATTCAGATAAAACTTTGGATTACTTAAGGACATGCGCGGAGGATCAACCTCTGGGTGTGCAGATATTTGGCGCTGAGCCGGACGTAATGGCTGAAGCTGCCCGTATTGCTGCCGATCAGGGAGCTGCCTTAATTGACATCAACATGGGTTGTCCGGTGAAAAAGGTAATTAAGACAGGCGCCGGAGCAATTCTGATGAAAGATCCTGAACGCGCGGCAAGAATTATTACGGCAGTAATAAAAGCCGTAACTGTTCCTGTAACCGTGAAAATACGTTCCGGATGGAATCGCTCTTCGATCAATGCTGCAGAAATTGCCGGAATTGCTGAGGATTGCGGAGCCGCCGCCATTATTATCCATGCCCGAACTTACGATCAGGGTTTCAGCGGAGATGCAGATTGGCGTGTCATTGCGCAAGTAAAAAAAGCGGTGGGCATTCCGGTTATTGGCAACGGCGATATCCGATATCCGCAAGATGCAATCAGAATGAAGAAAGAAACTTTCTGCGACGCGGTCATGGTTGGCAGAGGATCACTAGGGGATCCCTGGATATTTAAAGGCATTTCCCAACTCTTTGCAGGAGAGGTTGAAGATTATTTGCCGACATTGTCTCAAAGATATGAGATGATTAATGAGCATTGGAAAATGGAGGCGCAGTTTAGCGGACATAAAATTGCGGACAAGAGTTTTCGCAAGCATTTGCTTTGGTACACTAAAGGGTTGCCCGGTTCCAGCAGGTTTCGGCAAATAGTCAGCAGCATGCCGGAAAAGGAGAGAATGATAGATGAATTGGATATATTTTTTCAGTCTTTGGGGGAGATCGCGGCTGACACGCCTGAAATAATGCCTTGACTTTTAAAAGACAAATTGGCATAAATAAATACAAATCAAAGGTATTTGCCTCTGGTTTTTGTATTTTAGGAAAAGGTTGGTATTGAAGTGGATTTGGTGAAATTTAGTGAGCTTGAAGACAAGATTAAGAGCATAGTTAGCGAACAGAATTTTTTTAAAAAACAGTGCCAAATACTAGAAGAAGCGTTAAAAAATAAAGAATCGGAGATAGAAAAGTACAAAAGTGAACTAAAGGCATTAGACGAAGAAAGGAACAGCGTACGCGCGAGGGTAGATTCACTGCTTGATTTACTTGCAGATATAGAAGAGGCAAAATAAGCTTCCAGGGCGTGTGTTTTGAAAAAGCGTTATAACATTAGGATATTAGAACATGGGCTTTCAGTTTTAAGCGATGCGGAAGAAGAACAAGTGGCAAGCGTCGTCCGGTTTTTAAATGAAAAAATGGAAGAGGTTGCACAAGACAGAAATGGTCTTAAGACCTTAGACGTTGCCATCCTGGCAGCTTTGAACATTTCAGAAGATTTTTTAAAATTAAAGGAAGTTCATCAAGAAATCCGAGATCAATTGGAGTGTAGATCAGAAAAATTAATTCAGTTGATTGAAGATGTAAGCTAAGTAATATTTGTTCACCCCTGCGATGTGCGTGATTAACATTAGTTTTTGAGCCAACATTTTGAATCTGGGGCCTATACTTGTTTGCGGTGTGCAGGTCAGTCTCTTTGTCCGCTGGTCTGGAGACAGAAAGCCTAAAGCAACACAAAACCGGGTACCCACTTGGTAAAAAGGTTCAAAAAATTGCTTAACACGGCATAGGCGGGGGCTTTTTTATGCCCGGTCTGGTTAAAAACTAAAATACCTTTCATCTTGCCTTTAGAAAAATAATAAATCACGGATGTGAGCCCATAAGAATGCAATTGTCCCGCTTAGCTTCGCACGTGGGATTGTTCAACTAGCCAATTCCGATGCGCTATGCTTTCGCAATTGGAGTTTCACAACAATGAATCCTTCGGCAAATATTATTCGGGTGTGCCCGTTTGCCGGAAGGTTTAAATATAGCTCTGTTGGGGGGAAAGAGTTTACTAGAAGAGTTTTAAACTTCTTCCGGTAAAGCAGTTTGGTTTGGTTATGTTTTCCCAATAGGCAAAAGGGGGTAGTTATCAATGTTAAATGGAAGTTTATATGTCCTGTTTATATTAGTAGCAGTGCTGGCGGGTATTGTTGCAGGTTTTATCCTGAAACAAATATTTACGGCAAAGAAGACAAAGGCTTCGGAAAATCTGGCTGCGCGGATTGTCGAGGAATCAAAAAAAGAGGCGGAGACAATCAAGAAAGAGGCGATCCTGCAGGCCAAGGAAAACTTTCTGAAGTTGAAAGCTGATTTTGATCGCGAAACAAAAGATACGAAAAATGATCTTGATGGTCTGGAAAAACGCATTCGTTCTAAAGAAGAAAATCTGGATAAACGAATCGATTCTCTGGCACAAAAAGAAACAAGTATTGAAGGGCGGGAAAAATCATTAGTTACCAAAGAAGCGGCGATCGAAGAAAAGCATAATAAATTAGATGCGGTACTCGAGGAGCAAAAAGAAAAGCTGCAGAAAATAGCAGGTATTTCTCCGGAAGAAGCAAAAAACATTTTGATCCAGTCCATGGAAGCGGAGGCCAAGCGGGATGCCGCGGCTCTTATCCGTAAGATCGAAGAAGAAGCAAAACTAACTGCCGACAGAAAATCAAGAGAAATTATTGCCTACGCGATTCAGCGTTATGCCGGTGATTATGTCGCGGAAAATACGGTGTCTGTGGTTAATCTGCCCACAGAGGAAATGAAGGGTAGGATCATCGGCCGTGAAGGCCGCAATATCCGGGCAATCGAAGCTGCGACAGGCATAGATCTGATTGTTGATGATACACCGGAAGCAGTTGTTCTATCCAGCTTCGATCCAATTCGAAGAGAAGTGGCGAGGATTTCACTGGAGCGGTTAATTCAGGATGGCAGGATCCATCCCGGCCGCATCGAAGAAATAGTAAAAAAAGTCAGAGTCGAAGTGGAGCAAATTATCAGAGAGACAGGCGAGAAGGCGTCTTTTGATGTCGGTGTTCATGATATTCATCCCGACATTATCAATATGCTAGGCAGCCTAAAATACCGCACCAGTTATTCTCAAAATGTTTTACAGCATTCCATTGATGTTGCCTATCTTACAGGGATAATGGCCGCAGAATTGAACATGAATATCAAGGAAGCCAAACGTGCCGGGTTGCTGCATGATATCGGAAAGGCGGTTGACCATAAGATAGAAGGAACGCACGCGGCAATAGGGGCAGATTATGCCAAGCGTCTCGGTGAGAATCCGCGTATTGTTCAGGCTATTGCCACTCACCATGACGACGGGCGCAATAACACACTATTGGGCGTATTGGTGCAGGCGGCAGATACGTTATCTGCGGCAAGGCCGGGCGCGCGCCGCGAAATGCTGGAAACTTATGTCAAGCGTCTGGAAGAACTAGAAAAGATCGCCCATTCTTTTAATGGTGTTGATAAATGTTACGCAATCCAGGCAGGTCGCGAAATTAGAATTCTTGTGGAAAATGAAAAAATATCGGAAAACGATGCTGTAATGCTGTGTAATGATATTATCAAGAAAATTGAGACCGAGCTTAGCTATCCGGGCCAGATTAAAGTGACCGTAATTAGGGAAACCCGGGTTTCCAATTTTGCGAAATAAGCACGTGTAAAAGATTGAGTTAAAAAAATGAAAATTCTGTTTATAGGCGATATCATCGGTAAACCTGGACGACGGGCGGTAAGCGAGCTATTGCCCGGCTTAATTTCAGAACACGAAATTGATCTGGTGATTGCCAATTGTGAAAATGCCGCTGCCGGATTTGGCATAACCAGAGAAATTGTTGAAGAACTATATAACAGCAGTATTGATGTTCTCACATCCGGCAATCATATCTGGGATAAAAGAGAAGTTATGGGGTTTATCTCCGACTATGAAACATTATTGAGGCCGGCTAATTATCCGGCAAAAGTTCCGGGAACAGGAGCAGTGCTGGTGCCGACAGCGGCAGGCGATTATGTTGGTGTCCTTAATCTCGCTGGCCGAATATTCATGTCTCCGATTGATTGCCCGTTTGTAACGGCAAAAAGTAAAATTGCCGAACTGCGGAAAAAAACGAAAGTAATTATCGTTGATATACATGCTGAAGCAACATCGGAGAAAAAGGCTCTGGGCTGGTATCTTGATGGTGAAGTATCAGCTGTTTTGGGTACTCATACACATGTGCAAACAGCCGATAATGAAATACTGCCGCAGGGAACGGCCTATATCAGCGATGTGGGGATGACCGGGCCTTTTGACTCTGTTATCGGCATCAAAAAAGATGCTATAATTGAGCGGTTTTTAACGCAGATACCCAATAAATTTGAGGTGGCCAAAGGTGATGTCCGGCTGCAAGGTGTTCTATTAGATGTGGATGCGGCAACAGGTAAAGCCAATTCTATTGAGAGAATAAGTGTTAAATTAAAGGAGTAATGGGGCATGAAAGGCGCTTTTGAGGTTTTAAAAGAAAGAGGCTTTGTCGAGCAGGTTACCGACGAAGCTTTAATTTCAGATCTTTTCGGAGCAGGACCGGTTACCTGTTATATCGGCTTTGATCCCACTGCCACCAGTTTGCACATCGGCAGTCTCGTGCCCATTATGGCTTTAGCGCACATGCAGCAAAATGGCAACAAACCAATTGCTCTGGTCGGTGGAGGCACAGGCCTGATAGGTGATCCCAGCGGGAAAACAGAACTGCGCCAAGTTCTTACCCGTGAACAAATTGATTACAACGCGCAGTGCCTGGGCAAACAACTTTCCCGTTATATTGACTTTGCCGAGGACAAGGCGCTTCTGCTCAACAATGCCGATTGGCTGACCAAAATTAATTACATCGAATTTCTGCGTGATATCGGCCGGCACTTCAGCGTCAACAAAATGCTGGCTGCGGAAAGTTATAAAATCCGCCTGGAGAAGGGGCTCAATTTTATCGAGTTCAACTATATGCTTCTGCAAGGATATGACTTTTTATATCTGTTCCAGAATTATGGTTGTGCCCTGCAAATGGGTGGCAATGACCAGTGGGGCAATATGCTGGCCGGTACCGAACTCATCCGCAAAGTCGAGGCCAAAGACGCGCACGCCGTCACATTTCCCCTGATTACCACATCGCTTGGCCACAAGATGGGGAAAACAGAAAAAGGAACAATATGGCTTGACGGCAATCTGACCAAACCTTACGAATATTACCAGTACTGGGTTAATTGCGACGATGCCGATCTGGAAAGATTTCTCAAGCTATTTACATTTCTGCCTCTGGAAGAAATTGCCGCGGTAAAGACGCTTACCGATGCCAGACTGAATATGGCCAAGGCAGTGCTTGCCTATGAGGCGACCAAAATCACCCACGGCGCCGATGCGGCCAAGGCAGCATGGCGGGCATCAATGGAAGCGTTCCATTCGCGGCCGGTTGATGCGGATCTGTTTCCGACAAGCGATATTTCGCGCGAAGCTCCGCAGGCCGACACTTCCGCGATACCCCGTTACGCAGTTTCTCGCAAAGATTTGGAAGCTGGCATTCTCATCACTTCCGCCTGTGCCAAGGCCGGACTTACTCAGTCGATGTCCGAGACCAGACGTCTTATTGAACAGGGTGGTATCTACATTAACGAACGGCAGGTGAAATCAGTTGATGAAAAACTGGCTGTTGCTGATTTTTCCGAGAGCAGTGAACTACGTGTCCGCAAAGGCAAGAAAAAATATTTAATCATCGAGATGCTAGACAAATCTGTTTGAAACCCGGCAGGGAAGGTGCAGTGCCTGGCATTGATCATTTAATGCAAACGCGGCGTACCTGTTTAAAATCGGTTAAGCCTTTAATGGCCTTCAAAATGCCGTCTTGTAAAAGAGTTGTCATGCCTTCTTTCATCGCTTGCTCACGCATCATTTCCACGGTGGCATGTTTTTGCACCATTTTTTTAATGTCTTCAGAGGCGACTAAAAGTTCATGCACTCCTACTCTGCCTTTGTAACCTGTTTTGTCACAAATGTCGCAACCTTTCGACCTATACAAATTGAAACTATCATTATAAGGAATATTTAATTTTTCAAATGCTGGCTTGCCATAACTTTCAACAATTTCATTGTATTCTTCTTTTGTCGGATGATACATCTCCTTGCAGCTGATGCACAGGGTTCGCACAAGGCGCTGTGCGAGGATGCCCAGCAGGGCATCGGCAAAGTTAAGCGGATCAATGCCCATATCCAGCAGGCGGACAACCGTTTCCGGAGCGCTGTTGGTATGCAGAGTGCTGAAAACAAGGTGGCCGGTGAGGGATGCTTCCACGCCTGTTTTAGCCGTTTCATAATCGCGCATTTCACCAACCATAATTACATCAGGGTCAGCGCGCAGAAACGAGCGCATAGCCGCGGCAAAATCAAAACCGATTTTAGCTTGTACCTGCACCTGACGCAGGCCGTATTGAGTTATTTCTACCGGATCTTCCGCCGTCCATATTTTTCTGTCCGGTCGGTTAATGTGGTGCAAGGCCGCGTGAAGTGTGGTTGTTTTACCGGAACCGGTGGGGCCGACGCACAAAATCAAACCATAGGGCTTGGAGATAATATCGATCATTCCATTGTAATTGCGCGGCAGCAAAGCCATGTCTTCCAGGGGCATTGTTTCGCCTTTGGCGAGTATTCGCATGACGACATCCTCTACTCCGCCTTGAGTGGGAATCGTGGCTACGCGCAATTCAATTTCATCTCCCCCGGAACGACGGAATTTTATTTTACCGTCCTGTGGCAGCCTTTTTACCGTGATATCCAGATTAGACATGATCTTGATGCGCGAGATAATCGCGGCGCGATAACTGAAAGGAACTGTTTGATAAAGGGCACAATCACCGTCAACGCGGAACCGGATTTCGACATTTTTTTTGCCGATATTGGGTTCGACATGAATATCGGACGCCCGTCGGCCATAGGCATCATTAATAATTTTACTGACAAGCTGCATGATGACGCTATCAGTTTCTGTGACCATGTCGCCTTCTTCATCATCGATTGTTTTGTCTTCATCATCGAGTCTTCCCAAAAGTTCCGTAAAAGTGTGTACATCATCGGGAGAATTGAAAAAGAGGTTGATGAATTTGATGATATCATCAACCAAAGCCACATCGTATTTTACCTGTTTGGTTTTCAGAAGGTTTTCAATGACGTCTCTTTTTAAGACATTGTTAGGATCATCGACTAGAACATGAATGTATCCATCAATCTTTTCCATCGGCACCCAGAGTTCGCGCCGTAAGTATTCTTTTTTCAAGTTTCTAATTAAATCGCCGGGGATAACTGCTTTATCGTTATACTCAATAAAGCGACAACGATAGAATTCTTCGAAAGAATGGCCGATGTCGCTTTTGGATATTTTATACTTGCGCATGAGAAAGTATTCAATTGACTCTTTTTGTTCCCGTGATTCTTCCCAGGCGCTTTCCAAGTCTTCTTCTTTAAGCATATCGCGGGTAATTAAATAATCAAACCGGGTTTTTCGGCGACGCGCAAAACGCTGCTGGTTGAAAAAGGCAACACCAAGCACAATTGCGATTTCCACCGCTAATCCCATTTCATCTTCGGTAAATTTCCCTTTGCCAAACCTTCTGTTGAGAACCTGAATAACACCCATGAGTTGATGGTTGCTGTGAACGGGAGCAGCCAGGATTTGCTGGGTTTTATATCCTGATTTTTTATCCCAGCTACGATCGAAGCTGAGCTCAGGGTCGATCTTTTTAAGTTCAGTTTCATCGTAGGCATCGGCAATATTAACTGTTATACCCGTGTTGGCCACAAAGCCGGCAATACTTTTATTACTGATTGGCAATCGAATTTCTTTGATCTGAGTTCCAGCCAGAAACATAGAGTATATTTCATGACGTGCTTTATCAACAACATAGATAGTTATGGAATGGGCGTTGAAAAGGTTGAGAATTCCGTCTTTTAGATCAACAAGAATTTGTTTGATATTCTGCGCCGCGTGAATGCGATTGGTTACATCCTGCAGATCCTTGCGTATTCGAAGTTTTTCATCAATGCTGGTATCAGATTGCGCTTTTAATGAATCATTCATTACCAAACCTCTTTCATGTTAAAAATCTGTGTTATTCTAACAAGGCTTTATACGAATGTCAATCTGACTCTTTTCAAAAAACTACTTTTAAAAAAGCACCGGCATTACAAGGGGATGCTCTTTCGATCAGCCAGCGGTAACAATTTTGGAAAAATCGGCGATTTTGTGGAAGAGAGCCGATATTTCCGCAAGCAAGGATAAACGATTATGGCGGATTTTTTCATCTTTATCCATAACCATAACGCCATCAAAAAAAGCATCCACCGGCGGGCGTAACTTGGCAAGTTCGCTAAGCGTAAAATTAAAATCATTTTCGGTGATACCTTTTTCCACGCGAGTTTTAATGTTTTCAAAGACTGAAAATAAATGTATTTCCGCGTCGTCTTTAAGAAGGCTCATATCAATCTGGGGATTCCGGAAATCCTTTAAAATATTATCCACTCGTTTAAAGGCGATAGAAATAGGTTCAAATTCAGGATTTTGCCGGAAGGCCTGTAGAGCCTTGATCTTCTCCAAAGCCGAGACTACATCAC
>JBAXON010000012.1:0-24287 GCA_037133255.1 Deltaproteobacteria bacterium | reverse complement strand
GATTTATGAGTCATCGTACTTTTTTAATCCACCCCTTCGGTAACATTTTATTTGACGCAATTCGTAATGAGATATTTCCTTGACAGGCAAGCGTGGCTTCCCTATACTTCCTTCCAAACGATGAACAAAAATGTGAGATCGACATGAAAAAAGAGAGCAAGATAGTCGAATCAGCAGCCAATTCCGATAAATTGCGCAAGAAAGCCGAAGGTATCGCCCGGGGAAAAAAGGTCGTATCGCCAGAAAACATGTCGGCGATGTCGCCCAAAGAAATACGGCAAACGCTCCATGAACTGCGGGTACATCAGATTGAGCTGGATATGCAGAATGAGCTGCTACGCCAGACGCAGGCTGAACTGACCGCCGAACGGGCGCGCTATTTTGATCTCTACGATATGGCGCCTGTAGGCTATCTCACCTTGAACGAAAAAGGGCTGATCCAGAATGCGAACCTGACTGCCGCTAATTTGCTGGGCATGACAAAAAAGTCGCTTCTCAGGCAGCTCTTGACCCGGTTTATAATTCAAGATGATCAGGATACCTACTATCGGCACCGCAAGAATCTCTGGGAAACGGACGCGCCACAATCGTGGGAGATGCGACTGGTGAAAAAAGGCGGCACGACGTTCTGGGCGCATTTGGAGGCCACCAACGTGCAGGATTATTCGACTGGCTCAGTGCTGGCAGGGCAAGCGGTCGGATCCGAACTCCGCATCACCTTTAGCGACATCACTTCCAGCAAGAGGGCGGCACATGAGTTGAGGAAGAGCGAAGAGCGATACCGGAATATCTTCGATAATGCCAACGAGGCCATTTTTGTGGTTCAGGATGGTAAGGTAGTATTTACAAATCCGATGACCACTACTATTAGCGGCTATTCCACTGAGGACTACGCACATAGCACATTTATTGAATTCATTCATCCGGATGATCAGGAAATGATAGCCGGCAGGTATGCAAGGCGAATGATGGGTGAGGAGCTCTCTCACATATATTCTTTCCGGATTATCCATAAAAATGGCAGCTTCAGATGGGTAGAGTTGAATGCCGTCTTGATAGAATGGAAGGGTAGCGCAGCCACTCTTAATTTCCTGAGCGATATCACCGACCGCAAGCGGGCGGAACAAGCCATTCTGAAAGCCAGTGACGAGCTGGAACAGCAGGTGTTGCAGCAAACCGCGCAACTTCGGCAGGAAATCGAACAAAGAAGAGCAGCTTCGCATTATTCACGCACTCTCATAGAAGCCAGCATCGATCCGCTGGCCACCATCAGCAACACAGGGCAAATCACCGACGTTAACGCAGCCACTGAGAAAATCACCGGCTTAACCCGGTCAGAGCTCATCGGAAGTGACTTCTCGACTTACTTCACGGAACCGGAAATGGCGCGTGCCGCATGCAATGAGACATTTTCTCGAGGGAAAATCATTGACTACCCTCTTACCATTTGCCATACATCTGGCGTGACTACCGACGTGATCTATAACGCTTCGGTGTACCGAAATGAACAAGACAAAATCATTGGCATTTACGCTGCTGCCCGCGACATCACCGCCCGCAAGCGGATGGAAGATTCGCTGTGGAAGAGCCGGCAAAGATTACAGAGCTTGGTTGATACATTGTATGACATGATCTGGACGGTTGATCCCCAGGGAAATTACACCTACGTCAGTCCGCGGATCAAAGACATCCTCGGCTACGAACAGAAAGAAGTTCTTGGCAAAACAGCGTTTTCACTGATGCCGGCTGCGGAAGCGAAACGCGTCTCGGAAATTTTTAGGTCCCTTACGGCGGAACGCAAACCCATTATCAATTTAGAAAATGTCAACCTTCATAAAGATGGACATCCTGTTGTCATTGAAACCAGCGGTCTGCCCTTCTATGATAGCAGTGGGGAATTTCAAGGATATCAAGGCACAGATCGCGACATCACCGACCGCAAGCTGACGGAAAGTAAAATGACCGCCGTGAATTTCCAAATGGAAAAGGCCATGATACAGGCCAAGGAGGCAACTCTGGTCAAGAGCAGGTTTCTTGCCAACATGAGCCATGAGATTCGGACGCCATTAAGCGCGCTTATCGGCATGACGGGATTACTTTTGGAGACGCCCCTAACCGACAAGCAGCGCCACTACACGGAGAGGATCAATACGAGTGGCGAAACGCTGCTTGCCCTCCTCAACGATATCCTGGATTATTCGAAGATCGAGTCCGGAAAGATAACCATGGAAAACATCCCTTTCTCCGTAGAAAAAGTGATTGCTAAAGTGTTGAATATCTTCGATCAGCGAGCAAGAGAAAAAGGGATTTCTCTGTCCAGCACAATTGATCCAGCGCTTCCCGCCGCTGTCCTGGGCGGCCCCCATCAACTGACTCAGGTAATTAGCAATCTGGTGGCCAATGCCGTCAAGTTCACGGCGGCAGGTAAAATCGAGCTTGCGGTCAGAGTACGCAGGCAAAGCGCTGCGGATGTGGAACTGGAGATTTCAGTGCGGGACACGGGCATCGGTATGACCAAAGAGGAGTTGCCGCTGTTGTTTCAGGTATTTTCGCAGGCCGACTCCTCCACAACCCGTCGCTTCGGGGGAAGCGGACTGGGGCTGGCGATAAGCAAGCAATTGATCGAAATGCGGCAAGGGACGATCCAGGTGGAAAGCACACCCGGCAAGGGAAGCATCTTTACGGTTGTTCTTTCCTACCCCATCTCTACGGAAACACTAGTGGCGGTTTTGCCTATTAATCCGGTATTGCGCCGGGAGCAATTTTCCGGTGTCCGTGCGTTGGTGGCGGAGGATCTCGAGATTAACCGGGAGATTATTGTCGAGCTGCTGCAACAGGCAGGTATCGAGGCGGACATCGCAAAAAACGGTCGGGAGGCTCTGGAGTTGATCCGCGCGCAGGACTACGACATCCTGTTTATGGACATCGAAATGCCCGAGATGGATGGGCTTGCGGCCACACGCGAGATTCGCAATCTGGGCAGAAAGAGTGTTGAAAGTCTGCCTATCCTAGCCATGACGGCTTACGCCTTGGCCGGAGATCGGGAAAAAAGTCTGGCCGCCGGCATGAGCGATCATCTCACCAAGCCGATTACTTCCGACGCGCTAAGCGAGGCGCTGCGGCAATGGCTGCCCCGAAGTAAGCACGTATTCCATAAGCCGGAATTTGCTATAGACCCGGATATGACAGCGCAGAGTCTGGATGTGGAAGAAGGACTAAACCGTTTGGGTGGCAAATCCAAGCTCTATCTGAAGCTTCTGCGCGATTTTATCGCCGGGTACGGGGATGCGCCTGAGCAACTGCTGCAGGATCTGCGTCTGGAACGACGAGAAGAAGCGCTTCACCGGGTCCACGCCATCCGGGGGATTGCCGGAAATCTTGGCGGGAAGAAGCTTGCAGCCGCTGCCGCGGAATTGGAAAAGTCCTTGCAGAAAGCAGAAAATAGCGTCCCCTTTTCACTGGGAGAGCCCCTGCGCCTGTTCACAGACCGTCACGAGGCACTGATCACGTCCATTGGCAGCGTTCTTGTGCGGCATCCGGATGCAGAACCTGCCAAAGCGGAGGGGCCGCCGGGAGAGATGGCCCAGTTGCAATTAGAGATGGAGAGACTGAAGGTGTTCTTGAAAAATAAAGAGCCCCTGCCCTGTCAGGAAATTCTGGACACGTTGTTGCAAAGTCGGTGGCCCGACAACCACGAGGTTGCTCTGCTGGAGTTAAACCGCCTGATTGCGAACTACCGCATGATGGATGCCCTTGAGCTTCTTGAGAAAGTTATATCGCCGGCTCTACCCTAAAGGGCACACGAGTGACCAAGGCCTACAGAGAATACGGCAACCCTTGAATGTAATGAAAAATGGAGGAAAGAGACAATGACTAAGACAAGACCAACCCTGCTGGTGGTGGATGACTCTGCGACTAATATCCATATCCTGGTTGAGGCACTGGGCAAGGACTATACTGTGTGCGTAGACACCGACGGGGCTGCCGCCTTGAAAAGCGCAAAAGAAACCCTGCCCGATCTTATCCTTCTGGACATCATGATGCCGGGCATGGACGGCTTCGAAGTCTGCCGCCAACTGAAGGGTGATCCGTCCACGCGCGACATTCCGATAATCTTTCTTTCTGCCCTGGATGAGGATGACGATGAGGCGAGTGGGCTGACGCTGGGCGCCACCGATTACATTACTAAACCCTTCAACCCCGCCATCCTCAAAGCACGTGTGAACAACCATCTGGAACTCCGCCGCAACAAACAAGAACTCCAGAAATCATACGACAACCTCCGCGAATTGGAGATACAGCGCGACAATCTGGTGCACATGGTCGTCCACGACATGCGCTCGCCGCTGGCAGTAGTCTTGGGCAACCTGGAAATGGCGCAAGCCGCCGCTCTTCCTGAGCGCGTTGCTGCTTGCATTGGTGATGCCTTGAGTTCCACCAATGCGATCATGGAGATGGTCTCTACCCTGCTGGACATAAACAAAATGGAAGCAGGACAGATAATTCTGAATTATTCGGCGGTGGACATGAGTAGTCTGGTCAGGGAAACAATTTCCATGGTCGCGCCGCTCCAGGACTCCCGCAGGATTACCCTGACACCGCCCGGGGAAATCGAGGCGCTTTCAGGCGACGCGAATCTGATTCGGCGCATCCTTCAGAACCTTCTCGTCAACGCAATCAAATTCACCGACAAGAATAAAGGTATAATTACTCTCCGCATTGAGGGAGTGGCTGATAACAAAATATGCGTATCGGTTGTGGATAACGGCCCTGGAATCCCCCTGGAATTTCAGGCAAAGGTCTTTGACAAATTCTGCCAGGTGGCAGCGCGGAAAAAAGGTCAAGGGCGTTCGACAGGTATTGGCCTGACGTTCTGCAAGTTGGCCGTAGAAGCCCATGGTGGCCAAATCGGGTTGGAAAGCGACGAGGGCAAAGGAAGCACGTTCTGGTTTGAACTGCCGCGAAGATGGGCTGAATTTGATCAAATAAACAAGGAGGCATAATTCATGAAGAAGTTATTGACAGTAGTTCTCACGGTTGCGGTTCTGGCAGCCATGGTCATGCTCGCTTTGCCGGGCATGGCACAATTCGATCCCGGCAAGCAGCTCGGTCCGAAGCCGAAAACGACCCAACCGTCCCTAAACCCGGCACAGCAGGCGCAGGCTGACAAGTTGGCCAAGGAGAGGCAAGAAGCACAGCTCAAAGCAAATGCCGAACGGAAGAAAGCGGAAAAGGCTCGAGCGGAAGAATTAAATAATGCCAAAAGCGTTACGAAGGTACCGGTGAATGCTCCCCCAAAACAGCCGACTCCGGTAAAAAAATAAGCCCGGAAAGCGTGTTAGAGGATTCTATCCGTCCTGTCCAGCCAAGTTCAAAGATATTCCGGGAACAGTGTACTAAATTATACTTGGTATAAATTATTGATTTTACCGGAAAATCAATTTCTGCCCGATTTATTTTTCAAAAACTAAACTTTTTTCTTGACAATAATTTGTGGCGGGATTAATGAACTATATAGTTGGTTGACCGTCCAATCAAAATCATGAGGACGATCTAATCCGGGGTGCTGCTAATGTTCATTCGATATATATGCTGTTAAAAGGTTGCTTACATACACACACAACTTGTTCGGATGGTAAATTGTCTCCCCAGGAAGTGGCCGATGCGTACGAATCAAAAGGATATGATTTTATAGCTTTTGCGGATCATGATTACCTGCTGAAACCCAACTATCGGGAAATATGCGGGCAGGTAAAAACAAACATGATTATTTTTTATGGCATTGAGCTGACGGTCTTTGTAAATGGATACATTCATGTTTCAAAAATCGAGGGCGACAAAGAGGTGCTCCACATATTCAACCACATCGGCGAATATGATTTTACCCCGGAGCAGTTGCTGTTAAGGCTTAAAGAACTCGAAAAAATGTATCCCCTGGACGCGGTGGAAATAACGAAGAAGGGATTTCGGGATATGGTTTTTGAATCGCTAAATATTGCACATCCCAAAATAGCATCGGATGACTCGCACACGCTTGGAGGCATCGGCAGGGCATGGATTGAAATGGACACCAACCGGGAGAAAGATTCCATAATCCAGGCGGTAAAGCAGGGGAAATGCTGGAACTGCTACATTTAACAAGGAGGAAATATTATGATCCTTTGTAAAGTCACATTCAATAGGAGGAATGGTAATGGCTAAAAAAATTGCCGTCTGCGCCGTCGCGCAGATAAAGAACGATCCAAATTATCATTATTTACGTTTTCAGAACATGTTGCTGGAATGCTTTGAATCAATAATGAAGCAGACCAAGGTGACCTTTGACATGGAAAAGGGCATCCGGACAATCATCACCTGCTCGGATGATATGTTCGACGCACGCACAATTTCCAACAATGGTATGACCGATGTTGTGGGCGCTCACTTCCGTGGCGAAGAAAAGATGGCGCAGGAAAGCATCAACGGTCTGGGTTACGCGATGGCGTGCATAATGTCCGGCCATGACGACGTGATACTTTTCATGGGGCATTGCAAAGAATCGCAGGGAGAAAGCCGGAGGATGATTTCCAACCTCGCCTATGATCCCTTCTACTGCAGGCCACTCGGCATGGATTATCACAATGTGGATGCGATGCAGGCACGGGCGTATATGGAAAAATCGAAAGTGACCGACGAGCACCTGGCCCAAGTTGTGGTGCGTTCCCGGAAAAACGGAAAAAAGAACCCCTACGGCCGCGAAAACAAAATCCTCACGGAAAAAGAAGTGCTAAAGTCACCGATGTATTCTGATCCACTGCGGGAACTCCACGTTTATCCCGTCACTGATTGGGCTTACGGAATGTTGCTGTGCAGTGAAGAACGGGCCAAAGAGTTCACGAAAAAACCCGTGTGGATTACCGGCTACGGAAGCTGCATGGACACGTATTTTCTTGGAGACAAGGACATTACCTCAAATTTTTCACTTAAAAATGCCGCAAAACGGGCATACACCAAAGCCGGCATTAAAGATCCCAAAAAAGATATTCAGCTTTTTGAACTAAGCGACCATGCCGCGTATCAACTCCCGATGTGGGCTGAGGGCGTAGGCATTGCCGATGAAGGTAAGGGCGGAAAATGGATTGACGATGGCGGCATGGATAAATTCAATGTGAATCTTTCCGGTGGACAGCTCAACGGCAATCCGCTCCTTCTCGGAGGAGCGGCAAGAGCCATTGAGTGCTACTACCACCTGTCCAATCAGGCAGGAGATCGCCAGGTCAAAGGCGCGAAGCGGGCAGTTGCCCAGGCGGCAACCGGCGGGGCCGGGCAGCATCAGGCCGTTATAGTAATGGAAGGGGATGGAGGT
Organism: Deltaproteobacteria bacterium; assembly: GCA_037133255.1. Classification (GTDB taxonomy): domain Bacteria; phylum Desulfobacterota; class Syntrophia; order Syntrophales; family Smithellaceae; genus FEN-1160. Next base: position 16,942 of record JBAXON010000012.1, on the reverse strand, counting down.
TGAACAATGGCACATAAGAAAAACAGAAACGTTGGAATAATAGGCATCGGACAAACTAAGCATTCCAGCCATCGTGAAGATGTCAACCAGCCTGAATTGATCCATGAAGCAGTCAGTCTGGCGCTAAAAGACGCGAACCTGACCATGAAGGACATCGATTGTGTCGTTCACGGCAACATGGAGCTCTTTGAAATGGTGCACGCGCCGGACCTCTGGCACGTGCTGGGAACCGGAGCCTATGGTAAAGACTGCATCAGGATTACAACCGGCGGAACCGTTGGTGCGACTCTGTCATGCGCGTCGGACAACCTGGCGGCATCGGGAATGTACGATATCGTAATGGCCATCGGTTTTGAGAAACTTCAGGAAGGCAACACAACCGGCGGTATCACAAATATGGCGGATCCACTCTGGTTTCGCAAGATACAGGCAGGGGCGCTGACCGGATCGTCTGCCTATGATGTCGAACGGGAATTCGGACTGGACCGCGCAAACAGGGCTTCGATGACTTACCGTATCATCATGGATAAGCATGCCAGCCTCAATCCCAATGCGCACAGGGCATTCGGGCTTGATTTCAGTCAGATTGATGATCTCATCCGGACATCACCGAAACTCGTCGGTGAACTAAAGCTCATCGAAATGTGCTCACAGTCAGACGGCGCTTGCTGTGTCATCTTTGCCTGCGAGAAAAAAGCCAAAGAGCTTGCCAAAACACCGGTTTGGATAAGGGATCACATCACCGTCCACAAGGAAGAGACATTTAATATATTCGGCTACGACAAGAGTGTGCCTGTTGTTAAGACACATAAATTCGCGGCCGAACAGCTCTTTAAGCGCAATGGCATCAAAGACCCGCTGAACTACTTTGATGTTTTCGAAATGTACGATCCGGCATCCTGGTGGGGCATTGATTGGCTTCGGGATTTCTTCGCGCTGAAAGGCGATGCACACATTAAACTTGTTGAAGATAAGGAGATAATGATCGGCGGCAAGTTGCCTGTCAACCCGTCCGGCGGCGTTATCGGGTCGAACCCGATTGGCGCAACCGCGCTTATTCGGGTGGCCGAGGCAGCTCTGCAAGTGCGCGGCAATGCCGGTCCGCACCAAATACCGACCCCGGTCAATCACGCTCTCGCGTCAGGGTTCGGCGGTACCATGTGGACCGTGATGACAATGCTTGAAAAGGAAATTAAATGGTAGGAGGCAAATCATGGCAGAATACTGGGAAGTAAAAGTAGAAGATATATTCAACACGATGAAAGATCGTTTCCGGATCGAAGGCGCCAAGGATGTCGATGCTGTTTTCGGCTACGACATTCAGGATGAAGGCAAATGGAAACTGACGGTAAAGAATAATGAAATGAAGCTGGAGAAAACCGACGACCTGTCCGGCTGCATCTCGACCATGAAGGCTGACGGCGAAACTTTTGTCGGGGTAAATACCGGCAAAGTTGACGCCACCAACGCCTTTATGAGCGGCAAAGTCAAGGTTGAAGGCGACATGGGCGCCTTCGGAAAAACCGGCAAGCTTTTCCGCAAGTTCGTCATCGCCAGGAAGGAAATGACAGTTAAAGAATATCTAGCCGACATGTTCGCGACGATTGAGCCACGCTTCAAGACCAAAGAGGCCGAAGGGCTCGATGCATCTTTTGCCTTCGATCTAGGCGGACCAGAAGGTGGCAAATGGACCGTCTTTATCAAGAATAAGGTCTGCACAGTCACAACGACAATCGAGGGCAAGCCGACAGTTACGCTGGAATTCAACGATGCCAGGGATTATGTTGATTTCATCCTGGGCAAAATTGATGCGCAAAGCATTCTGGCTGCAGGCAAGGCGGCAGCCAAGGGCGATATCAACATGATGGCTTCAAAATGGCCCACCCTGTTTGAAAAATACAAGGATCCGATGGGAGGCAACGTCCAGGAACAGGAACTCCTTGTGCTGAAGAAAACCATCTCAGTCAATCAGAAGTTTTCCACCGGTCCCATCATGGGCAAATTCCTCAAGGGACTGAAAGATAAAAAAATATTCGCGAACAAATGTCCCACGTGCGGTCGTCTGCAATTGCCGCCGCGGGAAGTGTGCGCCGAATGCCGGGTGCGCGCCGCTGATTTCGTGGAAGTAGGGCCAAAGGGCGAAGTCCGCTATATGGATCTTGTGTACTTCGCCATGCCGGATCCGCTGACGGGTGTAGCCAGAGAAACCCCGTACGGGTCAGTTAATATCCTTCTGGATGGCTGCAAAGGCAATGAGACCCTGCCCCACTTTATACGAAAGGATCAGTTGGAAAAAATTCAGAATGGCTGGAATGAGAAGAAGGGTACCCGCGTCCGCCCCGTCTGGGAAGAAAACCGGATCGGTGATATCTGGGACATTAAATATTTTGAGATAGATGAGTAAGGAGTAGGTATATGACAACAAAGCAAATGAAAGGTTTTGAAGACAGCTATGTAGTTGAAGGCAGGATGGCGCTCCCTTATACTTACTTCGCCGGCCGGGTGGGCAGCAAGTTCATCACAACCATCCGAGATCAGAAGAAAATTATGGGAGTAAAATGTCCTACCTGTAATGTGGTCTATCTGCCACCCCGGCAGGTATGCGATAAGGACTTTACCGACATCCGTGATAATTGGGTTGACATCAGCAATAGCGGCACGGTGGAAAACTTCACGGTAGTGCGCTATGACGACAAGCATCTGCCGCGTAAAGCGCCATTTGTCCTTGCTCTGATCAAACTCGAAGGCGCGGATACGCCCTTCATGCATATTCTTGAAGAGTGCAAAATAGAAGATGTGAAGATAGGGATGAAGGTAGAGGCGGTATTTGCCAAAGAAACGACGAATACCATTCTTGACATTGATCATTTCAAACCGGCGGTTGCCGGGACGAGAGTATCAGTAACGCCCGGTACCGGAAGAAAGCAATGGACACCGGAAGATGAACCGGAAACACAGGAAAAAAGAAAAGGAGGAAAACCCGATATGTCTAAACCAGTAATAATTACCGCTGCGCTTTCAGGCGCGGCGACCATGAAGAATCAGATTCCCAGTGTTCCATATACTCCGGCTGAATTTGCTGAAGAAGCCTATAAATGCTGGAAAGCCGGTGCGGCGATGGTGCACGTCCATGCTCGCGAAGAAGGTGGAATGGCAACTCACGAGCACGAGCGGATCCGTGCCACCTATGACGCCATCAGACAGAAATGTCCGGAACTTATCGTGAACCTGACCTCCGCTGTTGGCATGGGCAAAACAGCAGAACAGCGGTTATCCCAGATATTGGCAATCAAACCCGAAATGGCATCGCTGAATACCAACACGATGAACTTCGGCATCGTTGACCGCAAAACAGGGAAGGTATTTATCGATTACGTGTTTGAAAATACCTTCACCATGTTGCAGGATTTCGGCAAAGCCATGGAAGAAAACGGAGTTAAACCGGAAATCGAATGCTATGATATGGGCGGGCTTGACAATGCCCTCCTCATAGGCAAGCAGGGCTTCTTCACTGATCCGATTAACTTTAACTTCGTCTGGGGAGTCGCAGGTGGTCAGCAGTTCCGGGCAGAGTCTTTTATTGCCATGATGAACGCGCTGCCGGCAAAGGCTAACTTTACTACTTGCGGCGTCGGCACCGACGAGTTCCCCTGCATCATGCAATCATGCCTGCTGGGCGGACATATGCGTGTAGGTTTGGAAGATAATATAAAAATGCCCAATGGCGATCTGGCTAAAGGAAGTTATGAGTTGGTGGAAGTGGCGGTATCAATTGCTAACAACACCGGACGTCCGGTGGCTACGACGGATGAAGCCAGACTGATCATGGGTCTTAAGAAGAGATAGTGCAAACTTGGGGGGGATGCGTGATGGAATTATCAGAAAAAACCATGAACGATGTTTTTCATAACCGCGTTCATAAGTACGGGGATCGTCTGGCCATCGAAAAAAAGATGGGAGGCGTGTGGCACGGCACTACCTGGAATGAATATTACGACCGGGCGCGAGCCGTAGGCCTTGGTCTGTGGTCACTGGGAGTTCGTAAGGGGAACATGGTTTCCCTTCTTTCTGAAAACAGGCTGGAATGGCTTTATACCGATATGGGCTCATTGGGAATCGGCGTCTGTGTAATCCCGGTGTACCCAACACTTGCTCCTGAAGAAATCGAGTATATTCTTAATAATTCCGAATCGAAGGTCATTGTGCCCGAAAATAAAAACCAGCTCAAAAAGGTGCTGGAGATAGTGGACAAGTGCCCCTGCCTGGAAAAGATAATCGTCATGGAAGAAAAGGATGCCGTAGGTCATCCCAAAGTCATGAGTTTCAAGGAACTTCTGAAACTGGGACACAAAAAGCACGCCGAAGATCCTACGCTCTTTGAAAAACTTTCACAGGAAGTAACTGTTGATGACCTTGCCACCATCGTTTATACATCAGGCACCACCGGATTGCCCAAAGGAGCGATGATAACCCACGGGAATATTTTCTGGGTGGTTAAGTCCCTGGACGCCATCCGCCCACCTTTTGCATCTGATAAAGACTGCACGGTTCCCTTCCTTCCGCTCTCACATGTGTTTGAACGGATCGCGGGACATTTCTACGGCATGTACTGCGGCATCACGGCATCCTACGCGGAGAGCATTGAAACGCTGCTGGCAGATTTTGAAGAGAAGCGTCCCACCATGATCCTGGCAGTGCCAAGAGTTTGCGAAAAGGTGTACCAGAAAATAATGGCGCAGGTCAAAGAGCAATCCCCTTTCAAACAGAAGATTTTTGCCTGGGGGCAAAAAGTGGGCGATCGTATAAGCGAGCGCCGCGAAAAACACAGGCGCATCCCGCTTTTCCTTAAACTGAAATACAAAATCGCCTATGCGATCATATTCAAAAAGCTGCAGAATAAGCTTGGCGGAAGGGTTACCTGGATGACGGCATCCGGCGCCCCCACAGCCGAAGAGATCATTCGCTTCTTTAACGCTGCCGGCATCACAGTCATTCAGGGATATGGCATGACGGAGGCCACGGCACCGGCGACGATGCAGTCACTGGCTGATTACAGGATAGGGACCACCGGCAAACCGATACCCGGTATGGATATCAAGATAGCCGATGACGGCGAGATTTTATTAAAGGGCGGCAACGTGATCAAAGGCTACTGGAAACTGCCGGACGAGACTCGTGATGCCTTCACGCCCGATGGCTATTTCATGTCCGGCGATATCGGCATGTTTGATGAAGAGGGCAATTTGCTCATCACGGACAGGAAGAAAGATCTCATCATCACCTCGGGTGGCAAAAACATCGCGCCGCAGAAGATTGAGAACATGTTTAAATCCGATCCGCTTTTCACCCAGTTTATCGTCATCGGTGAAAGGAAGAAGTATCTCACCGGCTTGTGCAACATCAATCCTGAAGAAGCCGCTGCGCTTGCCAAAGAGGAAGGCATAACCTTCAATAACCCGGTGGAGCTTTTGGAAAACCAGAAATTTATCGATATTGTGCAGAAGCACGTAGATGAGCGTAACAAACACCTTGGATCGTTCGAAAACATCATTAAAATCAGGATCGTCAAAGCCGATTTTTCGCAGGAAGGCGGCGAACTAACACCGTCCCTGAAACTCAAGCGCAAAGTGGTGCTCCAAAAGTACAATGACCTCATTGACGATATGTATGGGAAAGAGGCTGTGGACGAGCTTTACGCAAAAAAATGATTCGAGAAAACTTGTGCAAGCATAAGTTAAAGCAAAATAATATTCAGGAGTATAAAGGAGATCCATGATGAACAAGGCAGTTGAATTAAATCAAGGTCAGAATGAATTATTTTCTGACCCTGATGCCGATAAAGCCAGAGAGTTTTTTCGGCACAAATCACGCGCAATGGTGAACAAAGTCACCACTGCCGAAGAAGCAGTAAAAACAATGGTCAACGACGGCGACTATATAACCATCGGCGGGTTCGGGGCAAACCGCATTCCCACCGCCATCCTGCATGAGATCGTCAGGCAGGGAAAGAAAAAACTGGGGTTTGCCGGCCATACAGCGACGCACGACTTCCAGATACTGATAGCAGGCGAGTGCATTGACAGACTTGATGTGGCCTACATTATCGGGTTGGAAGCACGCGGACTTTCCCCAAACGCCAGACGCGCTGTGGAAAGCGGTAATATCAAACTAACGGAATGGACCAACGCGACCCTTTCCTGGAGAATCAAGGCGGCGGCAATGGGACTCTCGTTCCTGCCGGCGCGTAACATCATGGGTACCGATACATTCAAGTACAGCGCGGCAAAAGAGATACTCTGCCCCTTCACCGGGCAGAAATACGCGGCACACCCCGCGCTTTACCCAGACTTTGCAGCAATTCACGTCCATGAATGCGACGTCTACGGCAACGCCCATGTTTACGGCGCATCCGTATCCGATCAAGATCTGGCCAAGGCCGCCAAGCGGGTAGTGCTCACCACCGAGCGGATTATACCCAACGAGGAAATTCGACGTCAGCCTCACGCTACCTTCATTCCCTTCTGGTGCGTTGATGCCGTCGTTGAAGTTCCCTATGGAAGTTATCCCGGCAACATGCCCTACGAGTATTTTTCCGATGAGGAATATATTAAGCAATGGCTGAACGTGGAAAAGGATCCCGGAGAATTCAAGAAGTTCTTCAAGAAACAGGTACTGGACACAAAGAATTTCTATGAATACCTTAACCTCAACGGCGGCATCGAGCGAATGATCAAGCTTCGCGCCATTGAACACCTCACTGATAAGAAATAAGGAGAACTACTATGGCAGACTATAATCCAATGGAATTAATGATATGCATCGCCGCCCGAAACCTTGAGGACGGCGCTACAGTTGTCGTGGGCACAGGCGCCCCCTGCGCTGCCGCTATGCTCGCGCAAAAGACTCATTCACCCAACCTAACCATTATGTTTGAAGCAGGCGGTGTCGCCCCGATATTACCCGCAATGCCTATTTCCGTAGGCGATTCGCGTACGTTCTACCGGGCAATCCTTGCCAGCTCCATGCCCGAAATCATGGAAACATGTCAGCGCGGGATGGTGGACTACACCTTTCTGGGCGGAGCACAGATCGACATGTACGGAAACATCAACTCCACCATGGTCGGCGACAACCATGCCAAACCGAAGGTGCGCTTCCCCGGATCGGGCGGAGCCAATGACCTGGCCTCACTGTGCTGGAGAACCATGATGATGACGCCGCAGGACGCAAAGCGCTTCACGGAAAAGATAAATTTCATCACATCGCCGGGCTACCTGACAGGCGGCAACTCTCGCTACGAGGCGGGCCTCCCCAAAAATACCGGCCCTTACCGAATCATCACGAACATGGCGATCATGGGCTTTGAAGAAGAATCCAAACGGATGAAGGTACTCAACGTCAACCCGGGCTATACCCGGAAGGATATCCAGGAAAACTGCGGCTTTGAGCTTCTCTGGGCAGATAAGATCACCGATACCGATCCGCCACACGCAAACGAGCTGCGCATTCTCCGTGAGGAAGTGGATCCGAACCGGTATATCATAGGGAGATAATACATAGGAGAATAATCATGTCCGATCAATTTCAAGGCATTGAGCCGATGGTTTACAAAAGCAAGATCAACGTCCCGTATTCGTGGTGGGCAGGTGACACGGCGAGTAAATTTTATTTAACACTGCGGGATGAAAAGAAAATAACGGGAACGAAATGCGCGGCATGCAACAAAGTATTTCTGCCTCCGCGCAAGGTCTGCCCCTCTTGCTTTACCGAGAACACACAGTGGGTAAACATTTCTGATGAGGGAACGGTCATTACCTTTGCGGTTGCCAGGCGGCAGTTTGCAGCCATCCCGCATGACAGGAAGGTTCCGGTCATCTGGGGTCTGATAAAACTCGATGGCGCTGATACCGCTCTGCTGCATTATCTGGACGAAATAAAGCCGGAAAACGTGAAAATCGGCATGCGCGTAAAGGCGGTGTTCTCCGAGGGGCGCAAGGGCACAATCCTCGATATTTCGCATTTCAAACCAATTTAGGAGCCAACAAAATGGATAGAGCAGCAATAATCGGCGTCGGCACGACAAAAATTGAAAAGAGCAAAGTCGGGGAAACTTTCGCCGACATGGCGTGGGAGGCCGTGAATAAGGCGCTAAGCGACGCGGGAATGACCATAGATGACATAGACAACGTAGTTACTACATCAAGCGACTTCTGGGATGGCAGGACGATTTCCTGCATGGCCGTAGGTGATGCCAGTGGCGCGGCCCACAAGAATGTCTCCTGTGTGGAGGGCGATGGAACCTACGGAGCGTTCTACGGCATGACGCGCAGCCTTTCCGGATCGTACAAGACCACCCTGGTTACCGGGCATTCCAAGGGTTCCCAGAGTGTATCGAGCCTTATCACAAATTCCGCCTTTGATCCCATCTACGAGCGGGCACTAGGCATGGATATGGTTACCGCGTGCGCCATGCAGGCAAGATCCTACATGCACCGCACCAAGACTACACCTGAGCAACTGGCATTGGTATCCGTGAAGAATCATGGCAACGCGCTGAAGAATCCTTTGTCGCAGCTTCCCATGAAGATCACCGTTAAGGATGTGCTGGAATCCGAGATGATCGCGGATCCGCTGCACAAGCTGGACTGCTCGCCCATATCCGATGGTTGCGCGGCGGTCATTATCGCCCACGAGTCAGTGGCGTCAAAGTTCAAGCAAAAGCCTGTCTGGATAAAGGGCGTGTCTTTTTGCGCGGATAGCTTCTTTTTCGGCGACAGGGATCTTTCCCGCGCTAAGGCACTTACCGAAGCGGCGAAGAAGGCGTACACGATGGCCGGAATTCAAGATCCAAAAAAAGAAATAGATGTTGCCGAACTTTACGATGCTTTTACTTATCAGGAGCTTATGTGGCTTGAAGAAATGGGGCTTGTGGACGACGCGATGGCCGGAAAACTCCTTGAAAAGGGAGAGTTTAACATCGACGGCAGGTTGCCAGTCAACGCATCCGGCGGACTTCTCTCCGGGCACCCCGTTATCGCTGCCGGCCTGTACAGTATGGCCGCGGTGGTCAGGCAGATTCGGGGCGACGCGGGCGGTTTCCAAGCGAAGAAGGCTAAAACCGGTCTGGTACACGGCGTGAACGGCCTGGGCGGCCAATCCCATTGCGTGTTTATTCTTGATAAGGACAAGTAGGAGGTACAACCATGGCTAAACGAGTTGCAATTGTAGGAACCGGGCAGACATTCCATAAGAGCCATCGCCCTGACGTCAGCGGCCAGGAGCTCATTAATGAGGCGGTACTGAGAGCGCTTACCGATGCTGACCTGAAGATGAAAGACATTGATGCCATCGTCATCGGAAATATGGATCACTTTGAAGGAATCAATTACGTCGATTGCTGGAGCGTGGACGGCTCAGGCGGAACAATGAAACCAATTATAAAACTGACTACCGGCGGAACCACAGGCTGCACAGTCGCCATCGGCGGTTACCACCTGGTTGGATCGGGCATGTTTGACAGAGTCCTGATTATCGGCTGGGAGAAAAACTCCGAATCAGATACCACCGGCGCGATCACCACTGCCTTTGATCCCGTATGGGACAGGCTTGTATTTGCCGGCGCTATTTCGGGTCTGGCGGCGGAGGCCCAAGCCTATATCGCCCGTTATGGCGCGTCTGAACGCGATGGCGCCCGGGTGAGTGTTCGGGATAGGAAGCACGCGATGAACAATCCCCATGCACAGCTTCGAAAGGAAGTAAGCCTTGAAGAAGTGCTTGCTTCCCCGATGCTTGCCGATCCGATCCACCTGTTGGACGTTTGCCCCCGCTCCGACGGCGCGTGCGCAGTAATCATGGCAAGCGAAGATATCGCGGAAAAGATCTGCCCGAAGCCTGACTGGATCTGGGGAACGGCAGCGCGGCATTCATACAGTTATCTGGGCGATGCCGATTACGGACGCCTTACCAGCATGCGTGAGGGTTCTCGGGAGCTGTGGAAGAAGGCTGGCATCAAAGAGCCGCGCAAAGAACTCGACGTCATCGAGCTGTACCAGCCATATTCATTCGGTGGCCTGATCTGGATTGAGGATATGGGCATCGTAGGCCCCGGCGAGGCACCCCGTTATATCTGGGATGGCAATACAGACATGGGCGGCGAGCTGCCGATAAACCCGTCAGGCGGCGTTATCGCAACCAATCCCATCGGGGCGACAGGGCTTATCCGGTGCGCGGAGGCAGCCATGCAGGTGATGGGCAAAGCGGAAGAGCGGCAGGTACCTGATGTCAATTTCGCCTTCAGCAGTGGTTTCGGCGGCTGCTGGTGGACGGATATGATTCTGCACGGCAAGAAAAAACCGAAGTGATCTAACAGGAGTAGAGAATATGACTGAAAAAGAACATATAATCATAGAATCAGGCGACGCGGTACAGCCCTTCGCGTATTCCGTGGGGATGCACGGCAGCAAGTTTTTTACCGAGCTGCGGGATAACCGCAGATTCATGGCAGTCAAATGCCCCAAGTGCAAGAAAGTTTATATCCCGCCACGAGGTGTGTGCGGAGAATGCTTTGTCGAGATGAAAGACTGGGTTGAAGTCGGCCCGAAAGGTGTCATCGGCACCTTTACCATCCTGCGTTTCGCTTTCATTGATCCGGAAACAGGCGCGCAAAAGCCTGTTCCCTATGGCTACGGCTTCATCAAATTCGATGGCGCCGATACCCTCTTTCAGCACTACATCAGCGTTGAAGACGAAAGCAAGATCAAGATCGGCGCCCGGGTTGAGCCGGTATTTTCCAAAGATCGCAAGGGCAGCATACGGGATATTGAGTATTTTAAAGTAATAGATTGATTGTGTTGAAGGAGTCTCCGACGGTTGAGATAAATCCATCAAAGCGGATATTGAAACTGCCGGGGTCGTTGTGCGGGGGAATCAGTACCGGAACCGAGAAAATTCGAAGCGGCTACGGCAATGGCGATTGCCTTTACTTTGACTTTGAACACTTGGTATTTGCCGTGGCTGACGGCTCGGAGCGATTTCCCTGGGCGTCTCGTGATCTTTTAAATCGACTGTCGGAAAGCCTTTCGCAATCAGGCGCGCCGGACACGGTTGAGGGCTGGAAGAATCTGATTAATTCGGAGATATACTCCGAGCAGAAGTACCAGCACAAAACAACCTTTAGCTGTGTGTCCATAAAACCCGAAGGTGAAGGCGTTTCTCTGATAATTACGCACGGCGGTGACAGCGTTGTAACTGTAATGAACAGCCTCACCGGCTTGATAATTAAGCAGACCGGACGCGACATGAATTTCGCGGGAAGAAGCAAGGATATTGTGGACGTGACACAATATCGCACGACTGATCGCGATATCAGATTACTTCTTTCAACGGACGGGTTCGATGATGTATGGCGGTTTTGCCTGCGCCAGTCGCTTCTCGGCGGCGCAAGCGATGTGTTTGCAAGATACCCGGTGGATAGCATCTGTGAAATGATTTCCGGGATACTGCAAGGCAACAGCGGCAGATTTGAGTATGATGATATCGGATTTATCATCATTGATCCCTTCCGGACGGAGCGGATCGCGGGTACAAAGGTAATTATGGGCGGGACGCGGCCTTACGAAGAGCAACAGTACCTTTCACAGTACGCCTCAGGGACGCATGACCGCTGGGTGCCCGCCGCACAGTGGAACGACAATGATGAAGTTTTCGCCTGGGCAGGAATTCAAGCAGGAGTTCAGAAATTGGAGAATTTAAGCAGCAATGGTTGAACGGCGCAAGAGTGATGTTGTAAATATGAGGCGGTCCCAACTGACCAAGGCGGCATATAAGGTCGTCGGGCAGAAGGGATACTATGACTTTACGATAAAAGACATCGCCCGGGAGGCCGGCCTGTCAACGGGCCTGGTCCATTACTATTTCAAGAATAAAGAAGATCTTCTGCTCACTTTGCTCAAAGAGATGAACGCCGATCTCAAGTTTTATCTCAACAAGGCGCTCAGCGTGCTTGCGGATCCGCGCGACAAGCTGCTGGCCTTCTGCGATCAGGCATTCGATCTGGTGGATAGGGAAAAAGCTTATTTCTATGTGCTCATCGATTTTTGGGCACAGATCAATCATAACACCAGAATCCGTCAGGCAAATATCAAGCTCTTCCAGAGCTACCGCGACGAGATCGCGGCAATTCTTAAGGAGGGGGCGGCAAGTGGTTTGTTTATTAACGCAGATGTAAAGCTTACATCAGTAATTATTATATCCCTTATCCAGGGAACAATCATCCAGTTTATAATTGATAACGGGGCGTTTGATTACCGCGAGTACACGGGGAGAATTAAAGAGCAGATTCTCTCCATAGTTATAAAGGGAAAATAACCATTGAAGGAGGAATTCATGGAATTCGGTTTTACAGAAGAGCAATTGATGTTTAGAGATACAGTGTATAAATACGCGAAAAAGGAAATTGCGCCGCTTGTCGAGGAGTCTGATCTCAAGGCTGAGTTCTCGATGGAAGTATGGAAAAAGCTGGGAGCAATGGGGCTTCTGGGCCTGCCGTTTCCGGAAGAGCTGGGCGGATCAGGCGCCAATGTGGTAACTTGTTGTCTATCCGGCGAAGCCCTGGGGCATGCAGGTGTTGACCAGGGACATCTGCTGGCATTGGGAGCTCATACATATCTGTGCATGGATACCATCTACAAACACGGAACACCCGCGCAGCTTAAGAAGTATATACCCAAGCTTGCCTCGGGCGATTGGATTGGATGCATGGGACTTACAGAGCCGGGCTCCGGTTCCGATGCCGCCTCGATTACAACATCGGCAGTCAAGAAAGGCGACAAGTGGATACTCAACGGAACAAAGACCTTTATCACCAACGCGCCGGTCTGCAACGTCTGCGTCATTTATGCCACGATTGATAAAAAACTGAAACACAACGGGATTACCGGCTTCATTGTTGAAAAGGATTACCCCGGCTTTTCGACAAGCGCGCCATTCCACAAGATGGGCGTGAGGGCATCGGCTACCTCAGAGGTGATTCTGGAAAACTGTGAAGTCCCGGAAGAAAATTTGTTAGGCGAAGTCGGCAAGGGATTTGAATACACCGTCGAGACTCTCTCCTGGGACAGAAGCGCTCTATTGTCTCCCTTTGTCGGCGGCATGCAGTTTGCCATTGAGACATGCACAAAGTATTCTCAGGATCGCGTGCAGTTCGGCAAGCCGATCAACTCGTTTCAGGCGATACAGCACAAGCTGGCAGACCTCCGGATCATACAAGAAGCCGCGAAGATGGCCGTCTACCGAGTTGCTCATGATAAGGATTCAGGCAAGCCTCTTAACCACATGCATACATCCGTCGCCAAAGCGATTGTGGGCGACTGGGGCATGAAGGCCGCAAGCGAAGCTGTCCAGATATTCGGCGGTTACGGCTACATTCATGAATACCCGATCGAACGATTCCTCAGGGATGCGAAGCTGGGGCAGATCGGCGGCGGGACATCCGAAATGCAGCGATTTATCATATCCCGCATCCTGAGCTACTTCTAATCAAGTGCCCGGAGCGAGATAACCAGAAATAAGACAGGAGAATAATATTATGAACTATGATTTGACACCGGAACAACTATCAATAAAAGAAAACTTTTCAAAGTTTTGTACTAAAGAAATAGAGCCACGCGCCCAGATACTGGATGAGGCTACGCATAAAGAAGTGGATAAGCTGATTAAAGAGAACATCAAAATGATGGCGGGAATTGGCTATCTTGGCATAGGCCACGATGAAGCCTATGGCGGCACAAATCTGGATTTAATCAGCCAGGCGATTGTCGGGGAAGAAGTTGCCGCCGCTTGTGCCTCCACGTATTTATCCTGTGGCGCATCCAGCGGACTTTTCGGCATGCCGGTAAAACTGTTCGGCACCGAAGCACAGAAGAAAAAATATCTTCCCGGCATCATCAAGGGTGAGATCATCGGCTGTTTCGGCCTTACCGAGCCGGGAGCAGGCACTGATGCGGCTTCAATTAAAACAACAGCGGTCAAGAAAGGTGACAAGTGGATTCTCAACGGAACCAAAACATTCATCACCAACGCGACAATCGCGGACGTTGCCCTTGTCTTTGCCTATAACGACAAAGAGAAAGGCCCGGGCGCGGGAGTCACCTGCTTCCTTGTGGACAAGGGCACAAAGGGATTTTCAGTAAGCAAGCCCTTCGACAAAATGGGCTTCCGTGGATCACCCACCGCAGAGTTGATCCTTGAGGATTGCGAAGTACCGGAAAGCTCCGTTCTTGGCACGGTTGGCAATGGATTTATCCAGGCGATGCAGACCCTTGAATACGGCAGGATCGGCATGGCAACAGTCTGCCTGGGAATAGCGGCCAAGTGCCTCCAACACGCCAACAAGTATTCCAAGGAACGAAACGCCTTTGGGAAGCCGATCAACCGCTTTCAGGAAATCTCCTTCAAGCTTGCCGATATGTTTATTCTTTCTGATGTGGCAAGGCTTCTCATCTACCAGGCCGCCTGGGCAAAACAGACGAAGAACCCTGAATCCGCAATTCTGGCGTCCGTGGCAAAAGTATGGGCATCAGAGGCCGCAACCCAGATATCCAGCATGGCTGTGCAGGTATTTGGCGGTTACGGTTATATCAAAGAGTTTCCGGTAGAGCGACTTTACCGCGATGCTAAGCTTGGCGAAATCGGCGAGGGAACTTCCGAAATACAGCGTGTGATGATCGCAAAAGATCTGATCAGGAAATACGCAGCATAAGCTGTGCAATAGAGACTATGTCGCAATACGAATTTGTCATTGCGAGTTCACGACAGTGAACGTGGCAATCTAAATATTCTGATGTTTATGAGATTGCTTCGGTCGTTGCACTCCCTCGCAAAGACATTACGACACTAAGGAGAAACGTATATGGCTATAGACACAAAATTCATCGGCAAAACATATCCGGCACATACCTATGAAGTCGGAAAGGAAAAAATCAAGGAGTACGCCAAAGCGATTAAGAATCTCGATCCTCATTATATTGACGACGAATTCGCCAAGAAATCGAAATACGGCAAAATTATCGCGCCTCCTACCTTCGCTGTTGTATTTGGCGCGTACATGATTGAGCCGGTCTTCATGGACACAGAGCTTAACCTGAACATGGCCATGCTCGTACACGGCGAGCAGGAACTGGAATTCTTTGAAGTGGTCAAGGCAGGCGATGCCATCACCACCACCGCGAAGATTAGTGACATCAAGAACAAGGAAAAGCTGGATGTCATTTCCCTTGAGCTCAATTCAAAAAACCAGCACGGCAAAGATGTGAGCCGTGGAACTTATACCTTTGTAGTACGCAAATAGGAGACGCGCTATGGCAATTCAAAAAGGACAAACATTCACCGGAAGTGAAAAAGTTGATAAATACAGGGCGCTATACTACGCCGGCGCATCGGGCGATTATAACCCGATTCATATTGATCCCGATTTTGGAAAGATGGTGGGCTTAAATGGCACAATCCTCCAGGGCTTATGCACTCTGGCCTTCGCGGCTAAAACCGTCACCGACTGGGCAGGCGACCCCGGCAAATTGAAAAAAATAAAGTGCCGCTTCAGCGCGCCTGTTATGATGGAAGACACGATTTCATTCCAGGGTACTGTGGCGGACATACAGGCAGGCCAAGCCAGGGTTGAGCTCGCAGTTTTAAATCAGGCCGGGGCTGAAGTGCTCCAGAAAGTCGAAGCCGAAGTCGAATTGTAAGCGCGGGAAACCATATTATCGGGTATGCTCTATTACGACAAAGGTGAAATACACATGAGAAAATCGACCAGAGTTCTTATGGCAAAGCACGGCTGGCGATACGACAGGGCAATACACAATTACATTTATTTCGTTTTTTATTATCCGTATGTGGCAACCGTATATTATCTGTTCAAATTTCTTTCAAAATATTTATCATGGTTCAAACCGCTGAATCCAGTCCTGAATATGGCATTTAGCAGGTATCACGCAAAAATCCTGTCAGGCTCAGATGTAAGAAAGATTGTAACCCTCGATCAGGACATCAGCGCGATTACCGAAAAAAACAAGAAGATCGTTCCCTTCAAATACGCTTACAAGATCCTGTTCCAAAATCCGGACTACATCGTGGCAATCGACTGCCCCTGCAAAAAAATACTTAACGCGCCACAAGATACGATAAACTCGTGTTTATTTGTGGGGAGTGGTACCGGCGCTTTCTGGCTGGACAAGCTCTCCAAAAAATACCATGCCCGGAAGATCAGCCAGCAGGAGGCACTGGATATGATCAAGCACTACCGGAAGATGGGCTACATCAATCAGGCATTCTTCAAGGTCGCAACCGGTGGCAGCACCGGGGTGATCTGCAACTGCCACCCGGACACCTGCGTTTCCCTGCAGGCCACAAAGTTCGCAAAGAAATTCGACAAGGACTTCACCATGAACGTGTATGCCGGTTACTCGGTCAGGCGCGATGAAACAAAATGCAAAAAATGCGGAACATGCGCCTCCGTCTGCCATTTCGAAGCAACTTCAGTCGATCCTGAAAAAAGCTGGTCTTACAATAGCGAAAATTGTACCGGTTGCGAGCTGTGCGTGGAACATTGTCCCGAAGGGGCGCTTGCGCTGTATCAGGACCCATCAAAGCCGCTACCACTTGACATTGATCTCGTAAAATCAGAATTCGTGAACTAAAGACAAGGAATTCATCGATGAAAGAATATGATACCAAGTCGCTATCAAACACCAGCCCTACTTAGCTTCGCACGTGGGATAGCTTGATGTTAACTGCGAATTTCGTACTGAAATGAAAGGAGAACTATTGAGTGAAGATTCTAAACATTGGTGTAGGAGTAATTGGCACTACATATTCTTGGCAATTACAGAAAGCCGGATTTGATCTTACCCACTTCGTAAGAAAAAATAAAATAAATATGTAC
>JBAXON010000011.1:0-25526 GCA_037133255.1 Deltaproteobacteria bacterium | reverse complement strand
AAAAACTGATAAATTGGTGTAATATGCCCACCGCTAAGTGTGAAAATGTAATCTACACCCCGGTCGATCAAGGCTTCCGCGACAAGCTGACCTCCAATAATTTTACTCATGAGATATCCTCCTCAAACTATATTTTTTATCGTTATACTCAGTAGCTGTTACAATTCCATGCACTGACCGCCGTCGAGATTGATTGCCTGCCCGGTAATATATCGCGAGGCATCAGATGCCAGAAATACGGTCAGATCGGCAGCATCACCGGGAAGCCCTATATATCCAAGTGGTATGGTCTTGCACATCTCTTTTTCACGCTCTTCAATCGTTGTACCGAAAAATGACGCCTCCAGTCCGAAACGCCACTTTTCCAGATCCGTGGCGATTTGTCCGGGGCAGATGGCATTAACCCTAATGCCGCTGCCACCCAACTCTTTGGCCATGGTCTTGGTAAGCATGATAACTCCGGCCTTGGCCACAGCGTAGGCGCTATTGAATATTGGCGGTACCTTTCCTGCACGCGATGCCGTGTTAATTATAGTCGCTGGTTTTCCCGCCATCAGGGGAATAACTGCCCGCGAGAGGCGAAAGACGGAAAACAGATTCACCTCAATAGTTTTGATCCAGGCTCCTTCGTCATAACTCAGGACAGTATTCGGAACACCGAAAGAAGCGCCGGCATTGTTACAAAGAATATCAATGTGGTCGAAAGATCCTTTGATTTTTTCCACCATCGCGCCTATTGCATTATTGTCGGTGACATCCACGCCCACAGACAATGTCTTAACATTATATTTTTTTGCCAGTTCGGCGGCGATGGCATCCATTTCTTCGCTTGTCGCGGTTTTCAAGGGCTCGCTTGGCGATGGAGCTTTTCCTAAATCGGCGATAATGACATTGCAACCACAGGAGGCAAGTCTTTCCGCAATCGCGTAACCAATGCCGGTCTTTTTACCCGACCCTGTTACAAGAGCTGTTTTCCCTTTCAAATCTTTATAAATCATCGATGCCTCCTTTGTACCAGTTGTGATGATCCAGATGGGCATACTTGGGCAAAAAGCGCGTCGGCAGTGCCAATGCATCTTTGCGGAACGGTGGAGCCAACTGCTTGCCGTCCACCAGAAATTCCAGCACGGTAGGCTTGCGGCTTTTCAGGCAGGCATCGAATGCCTCTCTGATCTCTTCGGGCCTACTTACCTGGATGCCATTTGCCCCCATTGCCTTCGCCACAGGCACAAAACTTGCGGGCGTTGGGATATCGACTCCGACGAAGCGATTGTTATAGAAGTCCACCTGGTTTTTTGCCTCCGCGCCCCACCACATATTTCGGAAGACACAGGCCACAACAGGCAGGTTATGCTCCACAGCCGTACTGACTTCGTGAAGACTCATCCCCCAGGCGCCATCGCCGATGATGGCGATAACAGGCGCATCGGGGCGGGCGATCTGTGCACCGAGTGCCGCAGGATAGGCAAACCCTGTGTTGCCGAAGGTCAGAGCGGCAATATGCTTGCGTGACTGGTTGAACTTGAGGTAACTGTTGGCCGTCGAGGCGACATTACCAATATCGGTTGTGACAATCGCGTCTTCCGGCAAAGCCTTGGATATTTCTAAAAGGACACGCCTGGGATTGATGGGATTACCGTCAACCATGGCTAAATCCACGATTTCCTTTTCCCAAATCTGTTTTTCTTTAGCCACAGCCTCCAGTCGCCTGGCATCAGACTTGCGGTTGCCATCCATGGCTTTGAGGCGCTTCAGGATTTCAACTGTCGCGTCTTTAGCATCACCGATAATGCCCACCTCGATGGGGTGGGTGCGGGCGATGTGTTTGGGGTTGATGTCAATCTGAATAATCTTGGCATTCTCCGGGAAGTAATTGATATCGTACTGTGGCAGAGTGCCGAAAACGGAGAGGCGTGTGCCGATGGCGAGCATGACATCGGCCTGTGCCAGAGTCTTCATTGCAGCCTTGGAACCCATGTAGCCGATGGGGCCTAGTGATAAAGGGTGATTCCCGTAAAAAGCGTCATTGTGCAGATAGGTGACGGCTACAGGCGCAGTCAGGTGTTCGGCTATGGCTTTGACAATGTCAAGGGCGTCGGCATCAACTGCGCCACGGCCGGAAACAATGACAGGATTTTTAGCTTTGGAAAGAAGTTCGGCTGCCCGGTCCAGTTGCGCCTGTGATCCGCATCCTCTGGCATCCACCCTGTATTGTGATGGATTCAGGATGGTCTCTTCTATTTCCCCGTAAAAATAATCCCGGGGAATATCATAAAGGACTGCGCCCCGGTCGGCATAGGCAATGCGGAAAGCCGTGCGCAGGCAATCGGCAGCCCTTTTGGGATGCGGCACGCGAACTACAGCTTTGGTGATAGACTTAAAGACGGACATCTGATCGCATTCCTGAAAGCCATCCCAGCCGATGGTGGGAGTACCTGCCGATGGCGAAATAATTACAAGTGGCGTATGCCCCATATTCGCCGCCGCAACGGATGTGACCATATTGGTGATGCCGGGGCCGTTCTGGCCCACTATCACGCCGCATCTGCCCGATATCCGGGAGTAAGCATCTTCCATGTGGCCCGCGCTTTGCTCATGGCGGACAGGAATGAATTTGATTCCCGCCGCGGGAAAAAGATCAAGCATATCCATAAAAGCGGAACCGACAATGCCGCATACATGATCTACGCCTTCAGCCAACAGGGTTTCGACAATTGCCTCGCTGGGTGTCATTTTTACTTTTTTCATTTTAAAACCTCCGTTTTATTTAATGTTCAATTGTTTTATATACAATACGTTCCTTTAGGAAGGAACACTATTCATTTTCCCTCACGGCAACAAAAATCCGGAAAAGAATTGTCAGAATAAGAAATCCCACCGCCCATATACCAAGGGTGATGGCAATTTCCGGAACGGTCGGAACGTACTCGGTAATTTTTTCCAGAGGTGAGGGGATGAACCCGGTCACAACCAGACCTAATCCCTTCTCAATCCAGAGAGAAACAAACACAAAAATGCAGGCGACGACAAGCCATCCATCGTTGCGGCGGATCCGGGGGATGGTCAAGATACACAGCGCGGCAAAGGCCAGAAGCGCCGATATCCACATCCAGCAAACAAGCTTTGTATGGCCTTCCAGACCGGTAAACAGATAATTAAAGTGCTGGGCGTGTTCCGGAATCTGACTGTAAAAGGCGGTGAACAATTCCATGAGGACAAAGAAGATACTCGCTGCCAGGGCATAAGACACAATCTTAGCCAGAGTTTGAATCGCTTTTTCGCCTGCGTCAAATCGCCCATAACGCTTCAAGATCAGGCACAAGATGATCAGTAACGCGGGGCCTGAAGCGAAGGCGGAAGCAAGAAAGCGGGGAGCCATAATCGCCGTCAACCAGAAACTCCTGCCCGGAAGACCGGCATAGATGAAGGCTGTAACGGTATGGATACTTATCGCCCACGGGATAGATAGGTATATCAGCGGTTTTACCCAGCCAGGCGGCGGTATCTCCTTACGATCGCAGGATAGAACTACCCAGCCGGTAAAGATATTGATCAGAAGATAGCCGGAAAGGACGATCATATCCCAGAAAAGGATGGAAGTAGGCGAGGGATACAGCAGGACATTCAGAACCCGTGAAGGTTGGCCAAGATCAACAAAAATGAAGAGCACGCACATGATGACGGCGGAAACGGCCAGGAATTCACCTAAGATCGTGATCTTGCCGAAGGCCTTGAAATCATGCAAATAATATGGCAAAACGAGCATGACAGCCGATGCCGCAATTCCGACAAGAAACGTGAACTGGGCGATGTACAGGCCCCACGAGACATCGCGGCTCATTCCCGTAATACCCAGGCCATAATCCAATTGGCGAAGATAGAAGAAAAACCCGATCATAACAACGGTCAGTAAAAAAATAATCCAGATCCAGTATCTCCGGCTGCCTTTCAGTGCTTTTTCCAGCATAATTTCCTCATACAATATAATAAATCTGCGGTTGGGTGCCTAAATTTGCTCTTCGCCGCAGGTTAAAACGTTTTTCGATAAGCAGCCTGATTTCCGATCGGGGATTTTCCATATCTCCAAAGACCAGAGCGTTCTTGGTGCAGGCCGCGACACAGGCGGGCTTTAGCCCCCGGACCAGTCTTTCCTCACAAAAGTTACATTTCTCCACGACACCTTTGGTTCGTGTCGGAAAATCCGGGTTAGTTTTTCGGATCAGCGGCTGAGGATTCCGAAAATTCATGCTCCTGGCGCCGTAGGGGCAGGCGGCCATACACAACCGGCAACCGATGCAGCGGTGATAGTCCATCATCACGATGCCGTCTTGCCGCTGAAACGTAGATTGAGTAGGGCATACACGGACGCAAGGAGGGTTCGCGCACTGGTTGCACAAAACCGGCAGCTTCAGCTGCTTTTGGGAATCCCGAAGATAAGGGTGACTCTCATGAGGAAAGACAGCAGAAAACTTTTCCTGCCAGATCCATTTGACCTCATCCTTGGGGTTGCCGATGTCGGGAACGTTGTGCTCCCCATGGCAGGCGGTGATGCAATCCACGCAGCCAACGGGACATTTTGAGGCGTCGATGGCCATGCCCCAGCGCTTGGCCGTAAGGGAAACGCCTCCGGGAATAGTTAATTTCTCTTTTGCCCAAACCGGGCTGAGAATCGTGGGAGCAACCAGAGAAAGCGTTGATATACCGGCAATTTTTAGAAATTCTCTACGACTCTGCGTCATTTTCTCACCTCTGCGGGAACAATATGGCAACTGAAGCAATTTGGTTTTGCTCCCACGTAGTTGTGGCAACGGTCACAAAACTGCTGCTTGTTGCTGTGGCATTTAAGGCAGGTACCGGAAAGCCTCGCCTCAAAAATACGACCGTCCGTTGCGCTGTAGAGACGTTTCCCATTGCGCACCGCTGCCTCGCGCCAGGTAGCAAGAAGCTTCATGTGGTTTGCGCGCATAAACGCCGTGTCTTCCACACAGCGCTTATCTTTCAATTGAGCAATGGCAGGAGTATCCAGGCTTAGCGCAGGCTGCAGAGCCACCTTTCCTTGCCCATACCAGAAGGGAAAAGTGATCAGTAAAACAAAGAACACAATTCCGGCTATTATTTTTGCTAAACTAGATAATTTCATCTTATTAATGGTTCTCCGCGAAGATCCGTTGTGCGTTCTTTCTCACCCTTCATAATCAGGGCGTTGGCCAGAAGCTCATGTACCCCCATGACTTTCACCCCCGGCACCCAGTAATCCATAAGAGATGTCAGAGTCGCCCGGTCGATTGCACAGATGCAGGCCAGACGGTTCACATCATGTTTTTCCTTTACCTGTTTGACAGCCATCGCACGGGGCATCCCTCCCCGCATACGCGTCTCCATATTTTCATCGTTTCCCAAACCGGCACCTGCGCCGCAGCAAAGTGTTTTTTCGCGGATGGTGTCTTCGGCCATTTCAAAAAAGTGGTTGCAGGCATTTTGGATGATATAGCGTGGCTCTTCCAAAAGCCCCATGGCCCGGGCGGGATTGCAGGAATCGTGATAGGTAAGCTTCAAATGATCATTACGCTTTGGATCAAGTTTTAATTTCCCTTTCTGGATCAGATCGGCGGTGAACTCCGCAATGTGGACCATCTTCGTGGATTTGGCGTTTTCAAAACGTGTGCCCGTAATTGGAGAGACAGGTTCTGAAAGAAATTCCGCAGGGCCGTTCATCGTGTCCATATACTGGTGGATGACCCGCCACATGTGACCACATTCGCCACCAAGAATCCACTTAACGCCGAGGCGTTTGGCTTCAGCATAAATCTTAGCGTTGAGGCGCTTGACCATTTCGTGAGAGGTAAAGAGGCCGAAGTTGCCCCCTTCAGATGCGTAAGTGCTGAAGGTATAATTAAGACCGATTTCGTGGAAGAGCATCAGGTAACCCATGCAGGTGTAGGTTCCCGGATCGGCAAAGTAATCGCCCGAGGGTGTGACGAAAAGAATATCAGCGCCTTTTTTGTTGATCGGAACTTCCACACGAACCCCCGTCCGGTCTTCGATATCGTCGGCCAGAAATTCAAGCATGTCTTTAACGCCGCCGGGCTGAATGCCGAGGTGGTTTCCCGTCCGAAAGCAGTTGGCCGCAGGTTCGATGACCCAGTTGATATTGCATCCGACAAGATTTAAAAGTTCACGGCCAATCATAGTGATCTCCGCCTGGTCGATGCCGAAGGGGCAGAAAGCGGAACAGCGGCGACACTCTGTACACTGATGGAAATAATAGAACCATTCTTTGAGAACATCAACGGTGAGATCACGGGCACCGGCAAGTTTGCCAAAAAGTCTGCCAGTCGTTGTAAAGTAGCGGCGATAGACGGAGCGCAGCAGTTCGGCACGCAGGACAGGCATATTCTTCGGATCGCCTGAACCGATATAGAAATGGCACTTGTCCGCGCAGGCGCCGCAACGAACGCAGACATCCATGAACAATCTGAAGGAACGATATTTTTCCAGGCGCTCTTTCATGCCTTCCAGAATAATGGCCTGCCAATTTTCCGGCAGCTTCCAATCAACATCTGCCGGTTGCCATGCGCGCGGGTTGGCCAGATCCAGATAGGTCAGGTTTTTGGCAACACCGCTGTAACTCCATGTTCCCGGCCTAAAATCGACAGGCGTCTCCATCCATGCACTCTTCGGCGGCGCGTAGTTGATTGAAATCAACTGATCTGATTTAGGTATCTTGGCAAATGACACGGTTACTCCTTATCCACAGGCAACCCTGCGGCCTTCATTTTGTCTCTAAACTCGTCTTCGTATTCCTCATAGGTATGAACCTTGACTGGGGCGTTCCAGAGATTAATATGCCTCTTCATCCGGCTGCTATTGGCCAGATTGCGGGTCGGGCTCATAAAGATGCCGCCTGCGTGCAGGAGCTTGCTTGCCGGAAACCAGGCCAGAAGCGCGCAGACGAAACACAGATGCATGTAAAAAACAACGCTAACCCCTTGAGGGACAACAGGCGTTAGTGTTATCCACCCCAGAGCAATGTTTTTTACTTCATTTAAATCGGTGGGGAAAAAGTGCCTCATAAGAAGACCTGTGCTCACCACTGCCACAATCAACAGCAGTGAAAAATAATCGGTGAACAACGAGATGTAACGTACCCGCGGTAATACAACCCGGCGCAGGAACAGGAACGTAAGACCTGCGAGTATGGCGGCATCGCTCAGATATAATGTCGGGATGCCGATTTCAAAGAATCCGTCGAGTGAAGAAAAAGTACTGATCCAAGGCGCGATCGGCTCGACAAAAAAGCGCAAGTGCCTTAATCCAATGATCAAAAGCGACCAGTGAAATAGAAGGCCGAAAAACCACAGCCATTTGGCGCTGCCATAAACTGGCCTGCCGTCGATAATCTCCACTTCTGTATTTCTAAAAAGTGACCTGAACAGAAAAACTTCCTGAGCCATGCGCATGATCACACCGGCAATTCCTGCGGGGTTTTCCACCGGGTTGTTCTTGATCCAGGGAAGAGACTTCTGTTGGCCGCAAGTTGTGGGAATGCGGAAGGGAACGGGGGTTATCCACCATTTTACGACGCGGTAAATAAAACCGGCAAGAAAAATCACAAAGGCGGCATAAGGGATAATGACGATCAGGAGATAAACCAGACTTTGGTTCAGAGCAATTCCTACGGCCAGCAGGGTCAAACTCAAAATGGCGATAATCGATATTAATAGGTTCATAATGACATCTGCCTCATTTGCTTATCATAATTCCCACGATGGTTTTTCACCGAAGCGTATAATCGGTTTTTTCATGCCTGCCAGCGCGTTGACGATCAATTCCACCAGGCCGCCGTAATGCAGACCGCTGCGTTTTTCTGCATGGTAGTAGTTAATCACATCCCTAATGGTGCCTTTGCAGTTCGAACAGGGCGCGCAGACATATTTTGGGACATCCTGCGGTTCATCCTCAAAGGCATTCAGAATCTGCAGGAACTTCTTGCGAGAGCTGACCAGATTTCTCCACTCTGCAAAATTATACCCCGACATAATAGCGAAACCGGAACCGCCGCCACAGCAATAGTTCTCCACGCCATGGGGCGTCATTTCCCGAAATCGCGGTGCGATCTTTCTCAGGATTCGCCGCTGAGGCTCCACAATACCCATAGACCTTACCATGTTGCAGGGATCATGCAGCGTGACAGGGAAGTTATTTTTAAGGGGATCAAATTGTAATTTTCCGTTCAGGACAATATTTTCCAGAGTGACCATGGCGGATTCACGCGGAATATTGAGATCTCCTGTCAACAAGCGGTCGGCAATGACCGTAAGGGCTTTGTGAGCATGCCCGCATTCGCCCATGACAATTTTTTTTACTTTCAGCCTTCGTGCGATATCAGCATGCTTAACCGCGACACGGGAGAACTGAACATCATCGTACCATAGGCCGTAGTTGACAGCATCATAACCGGCCGCTTCAGAAGACAGTGTCCACGAAATACCTGCCGCCTGAAAAATAATGGCAAAGGCCCCGACATTTTCCGGCCAGGCCAGCATTTCGCCGGCATTGTGGAGAAGCAGGATGTCGGCCCCTTCCACGTCCCAGGGGATTTCGACTTTGTAGCCTGCAATCTCTTCCATTTCTTCCTGGATAAACTCGGCGCTATCCTTTGCCGCCAGAGGATTCATGCCGGTGGTCGAACCTACACGAAGATGCTGAACGGTGCCCTTCTCGTGGAGCTCTTTGGGGGCAATGCCCATCTCTTGAGAAAAAAGCTTGCGGATTTCGTGATTAATGAGCCCGTTGTCCACGCCGATGGGGCAAACCGTGGCACAACGTCGGCAAAGAGTGCAGCGATAGGACAATTCGGCAAGACGCGCGATAGTCGTCCAGTTCAAATCAATATCGCCGGTTAACTTGGCGGTGATTTTCCCGCCCGGCTTAAGGTATTTCTTGTAAATCCGCCGCAGAACTTCGGCACGGAAAATAGGACGATGGATTTCCTTCCTGGCACTCATTTCATAAACGGGGCAGGCATTAGAACAGGTTTGGCATTTGGCGCAGTTTTCCATAGAAAGCAGCAGCGGCTGCAAAAAGGTCCAGTTATTTTCTTTCTCAAAGAGTTTTTTCAGACCGCCGAGAAACTGATGCACCAGCTCCTTTTCTTCTTCAGCGCTTGCGGGCTTGGGAATGCCGATAGCCACTGTGTCGTCCAGAGACGCTTCAATGTTTTTGATCTTTTCCGGTTTCAGCGGCGGTATTGCTGTCTGATTGAAATCCTCATAGGGAGGAGGCAACAAGGAGAGCTCACCCGGCTCAATGTGACATAAGCAGTCAGACGGCTTGGAGATGTCGGATGGTTTCAGGGATGTATTCATTTCATCTCCTTGGGTGCTGCAGCCGCGATGTCTTTCCATGATTTCTGACCGTCCGCTTCAATATGTTTTGCCTTCCAGGTTGGTTTGAATTTAAGATTATTTTTAATGGCCGCTTCGATCTTACCGCCGGGCAAGTTCGGGGCATCGTCCCATTTCACATCGTGATACAAGAAATACTTCATATACATGTGAGACATGTGCGTAAGCGGGATGTAGGCAACCAGAAGCGATGCCGACACAATGGCCAGGCTACCGGAGACACTTTGACCGGGTATGTAAGAATTCAGAGAATGCCCGCCTGTCAACAGGCCGAGCGTGTAGGCCTTTGCGCCTGCAAGAAAGGGGTCAAAAAAGAGACAGGTAATGAAGGCGGAAAGAAAAAATAGAAAGATGAAAAGGATATTAAAATAATCGACGAAAGATGAATAATTTCTCAGCTCCGCTTCTGTCATGCGTTTGTAGAGTACACCAATGCTGCCGATATTCCCCAGAATCAGGCCGCTCCATCCTGTGACGACGATCAGGCCGGAAAGCAGGATGCTTACGGAGCCGCCTGCGGCAAAAACAGGCAATCCCCACAGCGTAAAGAAGGCATGAAGCAGCAGAAGTGCGAAGGTCGCAATCATCAGATACATTCCGAAATGAAAGGGGAAGGAGAGCCACCAGAGGTTTCTGTTTTCCTTCCACAAGCCTCTGAGAAATAAAATTTCTGGCACCATATATTTGAGTTCATTGATAAGCGAGCTTTTATATTTCTTTTCCCACCAGTTCAGCTCTTCCATGTAAGAGCCGCCATAGGCCACCCTGGCAATCGTTTCATGCCGGACAGGATATATTTCCCAGCGGACATGCAGGGGAAAGCTTAGTTGCCTGTAAATCAGGCAACCGGTCGCAATGATGAACACCGCGATACACAAATAAGATAAAACATAAAATCCCATTAGGATAATTCCTCTTCTTCTCAGACGCAACCAGTCGGTTTTGAAAGGCCCGCCAGCTTGCAGGCTCCCTTTGCCGGTCCTGTGGGAAATAGTTCATAGAGCTTCGTCATATCAATTCCCAGGTCTTTACAAATCTTTCGGATCATGGGCGCAATGCCGAACTGCTGAAAATAATTCCGCAGATAGTTAATCACCTTCCAATGATCTTCCGTCAAAGGGCCTTCGATGTCTTCAGTGTGGGCATAAGCCTGAGCGAACTCTTCGTTCCATTTGTCTAGTTCTTCCAGAAACCCGTCTTCATCCACTTCATACGTTTTTCCGGCTAATTCAATTTGTGACATTTCTAATAAACCTCCTTCTATAATTCATATTTATTTAATTATTTTATGTTTTGTTTTCCTTTGTTCCCCCCTTTTTCAACGGGGGACAAACTGCCTCTCACTTCGATACCTCCTGCCCGCTGCGATGAGAGCATTCGCCCACTCTGGTGTTCCCAAAGCATGAAGGTGGGTGAATCCGGCGAGTATATTTTTCCTGACCATGCCGTCTCTTTCCTTCCCCATTCCCGTTCCCCGCAGAACATGACAGGCGGTATAAAATTCCTCTTCGTTTTTCCGGGAAAGGATCCTGCCGTAATGAAATTCATGACCGTTTAGACTGGTGCCGACGGGGAAAAAAGAATTTTCCCTGTCTACAACCAAAGTCGTATATCCATGACCCTGCGGCCGCTTTTCCATTTCAAAGTCAACCGGTAACGCGCCGACCATCGGGTAGTGCTGACCACCAACGGTCAGAGATTCACCCAAATACATAAAGCCGCCACATTCGGCATAGATCGGCAGACCTTCCTCGGCAACCTTGCGTAACGAAGATCGAAACTCTTCATTATCAGCGAGCTGCTTTGCCTGCGTTTCGGGAAAGCCACCGCCAATGTATAAGGCATCCACAAGCGGCAGGATTTTTTCATTCAGAGCGCTTATCTGTACAACTTTTGCGCCGCCATCGATCAGGGCTTCGATATTTTCTTCATAATAAAATTGAAAGGCGACATCCCTTATCACACCTATTGTCACAGGTTCCAAAACCGCATTGTTCGGATGGACAACACTTGAAAAACTCTCCATCGGCCAGGGCTTCGCGCCTTCCGCCACCCGGATAAGCCCATCGATATCCAGACATTCTTCTGCAATCGTTGCGGCCCGGCAAAGTGCCATATCAAGACCTTCGTGCTCCTGTGGTGGGATCAACCCCAATTGCCGTTCCGTAAATTTAAGCTCTTTTAGCCTTGGTACTGTCCCTAAAACGGGAAGGTGGCAATAATCCTCAATGGATTGTTGAACTACCCGTGCGTGACGTTTGCTACCTACCTTGTTGAGAATCACGCCCTTAATATCCACAGCGGAATCAAGGTGACAGCACCCAAGAACCAGAGCCGCCACTGTCCGCGTGATCTTATCACAATCAACAACCAGAATCACCGGCGCGTGGAGCAGCTTGGCTAGTTCCGCCGTACTAAACTCTCCTGCTGCGTTGACACCATCGTAGAGGCCCCGGTTTCCTTCAATCAGAGCTATTTGGCCTGCCGGCGCATGGCGGAAAAAAGAACGAACAACCTGCTTAGTGCCCATTAAAAAAGTATCCAGATTATGGCAGGAACGAGACGCTGCTTGACTTAGCCAGGCAGCGTCAATGTAATCCGGCCCCTTTTTAAAAGGGGTAACGACAATTCCCCGCCTCTTTAAGGCACTGGCCAGAGCGACGGATATTATTGTTTTACCAGCCCCGCCCCTGAGGGCGGCGATGATCAGACGAGGACAAGGCTGATTCATGATGTCTTCCTGATCTTGATCATCGCTACTATTCCTTGGGAAAAAATTCCTTCAGCATTACATAGGTTGAACTGCCGCTAGACCAGTATTGCAGAGTCTCTTCATCCAAAAGGGCCTGCACGGCTTTCTGGACATCATGACGATCATCGTCAGGAAGCCACTTAACAACATCCCGAATATAAAACATCTTCTTGTCACCCTTTGACTTTTCGTGAAATAATCCGGCAACCCGGGCCTTTAAATCTTCACTCATGATCACCCCCATTTAAACTGTGTTGATGTCCGGAATGTTTCCGATGCCATATCAAAATCGTCGATATGCTTATCCGTAAAAGGAATTTTCGTCAGGGTGAAAAATCTTTCCCAGCCGACGCGCTCAATCCACTCGCCCACTCGTTCATGCTTTCGGGCATGACTTGCGTAAACTTCAATGATGTTTTTCACAGCATCCACAACTTCCGGCCAACGCGGCGGGTTGTTGGGAAGAAAAGGAATGGCCAGTTTAGAAAACATGGGAGCGCTGCGGGCGTTGGAGACTTTGCCTCCTACCCAGATAGAGATCCCGTCATTTTCCGGATCGGCAATAGGCATGGCCGGGCAAACAGTGTAGCAGTTGCCGCAATACATGCACTTCTCATCATTGACGGTCACGGTCTTGTTTTTCATGTCACCGCGGATGGCGCCTGTGGGGCAGGAAGCAACCGTGGAAGGAATTTCACAAAGATTTGGCACGCGGCTGTTGTCAGTCTTAGGAACTGTCCGGTGAATACCCAAGATGGCGATATCCGAACAATGAACCGCGCCACACATATTGAGGCAGCAGGCCAGGGCAATCCGCACATGGGCCGGCAAGGTCGAGGTGACAAAATACTCATAGATCTCATCCATGAGGGCTTTGACGGGCCCGGAGGCATCGGTTGCTGGCGTGTGGCAGTGAACCCAGCCTTGAGTATGGACAATATTAGAAATGGAATGCCCAGTGCCGCCAACCGGATAGTTGCGGGTGCCAAGTTCGGCAATCAGGGGCTCGACTTTATCCTTATCGTCCAAAAGGAATTCGATGTTGTGACGGCTGGTGAAACGCAGATAGCCATCGCAGTACTTATCCGCTATGTCACAGATTTCACGGATGTGATCCGTTGAAATAAGTCTCGGTGATGCGGCACGCACTGTGTAGAGCGCCTCTCCCGATTCTCCGATGTGCATGAGCACGCCCGGTTTGAGAATTTCATGATAGAGCCATTTCCCGTAATTCCTTGTAATAACGGGTGGCAGCATAGTTTTATAATCAGGGGGACCGATATCGGTTTTTGCCATCTTACTTCACCTCCTTTGTAATTTCTTCAGGCCAGAAGAACACGTAAGGATTGGTTCTTGGCGCTTTAACCATCTGGGGAACGGCAGGCAGGCCTACTGCCCTCAGAAACACCCGCATACCCAGCCGATTGATCAGTTCGCCCAGCCGTTCACGGGATTTTCCGTGTTCATCCCACCAGTCCTGAACGCGTTCAATAAGATTCTTCAGTTCCGTGTAGGGTGGTTCCAGCTTGATAAAAGGAACGATGACCCAGGAAAGAAGCGCACCTTGCACAATAGGAGCTTTGCCACCGACAAGAATTGTGGCGCCTTTCTCTTTGCCCGGACGTAGCGCCTTAGACATAAGGTTAATACAATGCATGCAACGATTGCAATCCGCATCTTGAATTTTCAAAACTTTTCCGTCCCATTCCATGCACTTGGTCGGGCAGAGGTCACAAACCTCCTTTTGTATGTCCAGATCAGATGCGGCATAGGCGGTTACTTCTTTCTGGTCAATCCGAATATTCCCTTTCCATGTGCCGATGATAGAGAAATCTGACCTTGCAATAGATGCCACGCAGTCATTAGGGCAGGCGGATACTTTAATCTTGAATTTGTACGGGAACATGGGCCTATGCATCTGCCCCTGATAAGTCATGGTGAGGTTGTAGCAAATATCAAGGCTGTCAACGCAGGCCCATTCGCAACGTCCCGGTCCAACACAGGCGCTGGGCGTCCGCAGGGCGGAACCGGAACCACCAAGATCAAATCCTGATGCTGATAGATCATCAAAACAGGGCTGAAGCTGATCCGTCTTCATACCCAGTAAAATGACATCGCCTGTTGAACCGTGCATATTGGTAAGACCGCTGCCGTGCTTGTCCCAGATATCGCATAAATTGCGCAGGGCGTCAGTTTTGTAAAACCATCCCGTGGGGTGATTAACCCTCATGGTATGAAAAGCCTGAACATTGGGAAACAGGTCGGGACGATCTGAATAGCGCCCGATAACGCCGGATCCGTAGCCCTTGACGCCAACAATCCCCCCATGCTTCCAATGGCCGATTTTTTCTTTATAAGAAAGCTCCAATTGCCCCAGGAGATCCTCCGCCATGGGACTTTTTTTTGCCGCCTCCTTCATATCCTTCACAAAGCTTGGCCACTTCCCCTTTTCCAGTTCATCCAGAAGTGGAGTATCTGATTTCGCCATGATTTTGCCTCCTTTTCAAGCGAATTTAATAGGTTAGGAGCGATGAAATAACCATTACCAGTAATGCAACTTTATAGCTAAACGCTACACTTAAAATAAAGGATGTCAAGTATAATTCTACTTTTTTGTTTGCACTTTATCCTCATATAATGATAAATAAAAATTCAATATTTTGATAAATAACATCAATATTATTTATGAGAGTGTGCGCATGACAATTACCTTGAGGCAGTTGGAGATCTTCGAAAAGGTTGCCAGTGGCCGGCATGTTACAAAAGCCGGCGAACAATTGTTTATCACCCAATCGGCAGTCAGCATGGCTATCGCGGAATTAGAGAAATTTGCCGACGCGCCGCTTTTTGAGCGTCGGGGCAGGCGGCTGCTGCTAAACGACCGGGGACGTCTGATTTTGTCTCAGGCACAGGAGGTGCTGCGGCAAGTTGGCACGATAGAACAGTTGCTGGTTGAATCCGTCGGTCAACCGATAGGGGTATTAAAAGTGGGCGCCAGCACGACGGTTGGCAATTATCTACTTCCCGCCATTGTTGGGGAATTCACGCGGCATTATCCTCGTGCCCAGTCACTGCTGCAAGTGCGCAATACCAGTCAGATCGAGCATGCCGTGGAATCCGGAGAACTGGACCTGGGAATTATCGAAGGACCTTCCCATGCAGGCTCGCTTCAAGCAACACCATGGCGGAGCGATGAACTTGTTGTGATTGTCGGCAAAGGCCACCCCTGGGAGGTGAAAAAAAAAGCATCCAGGGCAATGCTGGAACAGGCGCAATGGATCATGCGGGAAAAGGGATCGGGAACAAGAGAGGTATTTGAATCCGCGCTGAAGAAGAAAGGCATCAACTGCACCATCTCCATGGAACTTGGACACACAGAGGCCATCAAAAAGGCCGTGGAAGCAGGATTGGGAGTAAGTTGTCTTTCTCGAATGGCCGTAGCCAGAGAGCTTTCTCACAAGTGGCTGACGGAAGTGCACACCTCTCTTGATTTACGAAGAAATCTGATCATCCTGACCAGAAATAGCGGATATCGCACAGCACTTCTAAAGGCTTTTCTTTCAATTCTGGATGAAAGCAGATAAATGAATAGTGAACTCGTAAAAAGTCATGAATATACATTTTTGAACCGGAGAATCAGATGAAGTGCAGATGCCAGTGGTGCAGCAGCGATCCGCTGTATATCGCTTATCACGATAACGAATGGGGCGTTCCTGTTCACGATGATCACAAACTATTCGAGATGCTGATTCTTGAGGGTGCACAGGCAGGCTTAAGCTGGTTGACGATTCTCAGAAAGCGCGAGAACTACCGACGGGCTTTTCACGGTTTCGATCCACATAGGATTGCCTCCTATTCAAATGAGGACATTCAGCGGTTACTTCTGGACGCAGGCATTGTACGTAATCGCCTCAAAATAGAATCGGCTATTAATAATGCCATAAAGACATTAGACATCATAAAGACAACTGGATCGTTTAGTTCGTTCCTTTGGCGTTATGTGGAAAACATCCCCCGACAGAACGCCTGGACGGAGGTGAGCAAACTGCCAGCACAAACTGAGCAGTCGGACATGATGAGCAAGGACTTAAAGAAACATGGATTCAAATTTGTCGGCTCGACTATATGCTATGCCTTTATGCAGTCAGTAGGGATGGTTAATGATCACATTGTTGGCTGTTTCAGATATGCTGAAGTCAAGGGGTCTTTGCTTGACTCGTCTTGTTGATGGGTGTTATGATATGCGCCATATCAATATTACTAACTTGAACCAGAGCGAATATATTTACTCCCTGCGGCTGGGAATTCCCGTAATGGTAGAAATTACAATTATGGATGTAAAGTAAATGCATGAAGAAAACCTGACAATTTTAACCCTGTTTGCGCATACCGAGGTTTTCATCTATATATTCGTGGAAATCATGCTCTCCATGCCTCCAGTACAGCGTGTGATTCTTAAAATGGGTGGATGGAAAGACAAATTATTTTTCATTATTTTCTTTGGTGCTTTTTCCATCATGGGTACAGCCCTGGGTATCCCTCTGGAAGAGGGGGTTATCGCTAATATACGTGATTTCGCTCCCATGCTGGCCTCATTAACGGCTGGTCCCTTTGTGGGGATAAGTGTTGGGCTGATCGGTGGGATTCACAGGCTGACAATGGGTGGAATGACCGCAGTATCCAGTTCAATATCAACCGTACTGACCGGCTTGATTTTCGGTTATATCTATCATATAAATAAAGGGAAGTTGATCGGGACTATTCCTGCCATGATTTTTGCCGTGCTTAACGAACTATTGCATGCTGCAATTACCCTGTTAATGGTCGGGCCATGGAATGTTGTATGGCCGATTGTGTCACTCGCTGCCCCTGCTATGATGATAGCTAACTCTCTGGGCATTGCCATAGGCATAATCATGACCTCGAAAGCTATCAAAGAGTGTGAACATATTCTTGGATGACAGGATATTTTTACCCCGGCATTTGCTTTTTTATTGATGGGTAAAGTGATTCCGGTGGTAAAATTATTTCTTTTTTACTTTTTTCTTCCTAATACTACACACACCGGTCGAGTCATGAAAAGTTGCTGATTTCAAATGGTAAATAAGCATCGTATAATCCTAAATTAATATTGACTTTAAGCTTTAGAAAAGAGTATTTATAAAATGGTAAAAGAAGTAGGCTGATTTCCATAATTTTTCATCAACTTTTCATGCGGGTGGGATAATGTTTGAGGAAGTGTATCACGAACGCCGTTGTTTAGTTAGGCCGCCTCAGCAAAATGGCAATTATTACCCCCCCCCCCCCCCCCCATCTTTCTAACATCTTGTATTTACATCGTAATTACTCCATATTATATTTCGACAGGTCATCTATTGACCCGATACAACTGGCGTAGCGTTCTGTTGTTTAAAACTAATTATCCGAAAAGGCAAAACAATGACTGAAAAAGAGACTCGTTCAAATACACAAAACTTATTACATTCCACAAACTCCGCTCTCCGAAACTGGCCCATTCCGTGGATCGTGCTGTTAGTTGGCTTGATCATTACCACCACTGCAACCCTGTACATGAAATCCAGTGTGGAAAGGAATACTGAGCAGGAATTCACATCTTTGAGCAAAGAAATTCAAAATAATATTACAAATAGGCTATATGACCATGCTCGCATCCTGCAGAGCGGAGCGGCATTCTTTAACGCAGCCGAAACGGTCACGCGCGAAAAATGGCGTATTTTTACCCAACATCAGAAAGTTGAAAAAACCCTTCCCGGTATTCAGGGAATTGGCTTTTCTTTATTAATCCCGCGTTCAGAACTGACCCAGCATATCCAGAAAATACGTCGTGAAGGTTTCCCGCAGTACAAAATGAGGCCGGAAGGTGATCGGAAAGTTTATTCCTCCATTATCTACCTAGAACCGTTTTCAGATCGTAACCTGCGGGCGTTTGGCTATGACATGTTTTCCGAATCGGTGCGCAGGAAAGCAATGGAACGGGCGCGGGATATGGATACTGCCGCTCTTTCCGGAAAAGTTATTTTGGTTCAAGAAACCGATAAGGCAGTTCAGGCCGGAACACTGATGTATGCCCCGGTCTATCGCAAAAGCATGCCCATTGAAACTGTAGAACAGCGTCGTGCCGCAATTTATGGCTGGGTTTATAGTCCCTACCGGATGAACGACCTGATGCAGGGAATATTTGGTAACCGCAATCTGGAAAAAGAAAAGCAGCTTCACCTTCAGGTATTCGATGGCACACAACCTTCAATTCAAAGTCTGCTCTATGACAGTCAATCTGCAGGGGAGGATAAACTCCGTCCCGATGCGCGATTCACCCGGGAGATTCCGGTTGATTTCAATGGTCAACGCTGGACACTGCGCTTTACCCAAACCGGAGGCGGATTTTCCACATGGGATTACATTATGGTATGGCTTACTCTGTCCGGCGGCATTCTCATTACGTTGCTACTGTTCGCCCTGATCCGTGTTTTGCTGAACACCAGCGCTGAAGCCAGGCGGATAGCAGAGAAGATGACGGGGGAGTTGCGGGCCAGCGAAGAAAAATACCGAGTCATTTTCAACAATGAAATCTATGCAATTTGTATTTTTGATCTTGAAACACTCACGTTGCTAGACGCAAATGATGCCTTTTCTCAAATATATGGCTATAGCCGGGAAGAACTCATTTCCGGAATGACCATCCACGATATTACGGCGGAGCATCAAGTGTCTGATGCAGCTACCCAGCAGGCCATCCGTGAGGGTACAATCTTTATTCCCCTTCGATATCACCGGAAGAAGGATGGTACAGTCTTTCCTGTTGAGATTGTCGGGGGCCCGTATATCTGGAATGGGCGTAAGGTTATGTTTGCCCTCGCACATGAAATTACCGAACGCAAACAGGCGGAAGAGTTTTTAAGAGAAAGTCATGAGCAACTAAAAGATGCGCATCGTCTGGCACATATTGGAATCTGGAGTTGGATTGCCGAAACAGGTACGGTCACCTGGTCGGAAGAACTTTACAATATCGCAGGCATTGACACGGCAAAACCTGCGCCTTCGTATGTTGAACAATCTAATATTTATGCACCGGAAAGCTGGAAACTTTTACAAGAAGCGGTAGATCAAGCACTAACTACAGGCAAACAATACCAGCTTGAACTGCAACTTACCCGACCGGACGGCACGACCCGCTTGGTCAACGCCTTTGGCGGAGCCACGTACGACAGGAATGGACTAAACATCGGGCTTCACGGCACGTTGCAGGACATCACCGAGCAAAAGCAGGCGAAAGATGCCCTGCGGGAGAGTGAAGAGCGATTTCGTGCTCTGTCTGAAGCAGCGTTTGAAGCCATTGCCATTCACGAGGAAGGTGTCCTTATCAATGCGAACGACCAATATTTCAAGATGTTTGGCTATGAACCTAGCGAAGCGATCGGAAAACAGATGATGTCCATAACTATTGCCCCAGAAGCCATAGAATTAGTGACAAAAAAAGTAGCCACAGATAGCCTAGAACCTTACGAATCCATTGGAGTCAGGAAAAACGGAACAAGGTTTCCGATGGAGATACTCGGTCGAAAGATGGACTACAAAGGACGCAATGTCAGATTTGGAGCCATCGTTGACATCACCTACCGTAAGCAGGTACAGGAAGAACTGCTAAATAGTGAAGCGCAAAAAAATGCGATTCTAAATGGTATTTCCACCAATATTGCCTTGGTTGATAAGGAACTGAAAATTCTCTGGGCGAATAAGGCGGCAATGAACTCCGTTAACAAACAAGGTGGAGACATTGTCGGCCACCCCTGCTATTCTTTTTGGGGCGATAAAGTCGCACCCTGCGCGAATTGCCCTACACTTAAAGCGTTTAAAACAGGAAAGTCGGAACATATAATCGTGGAAACTCCGGATGGCAGAATTTGGGATGAAAGGGGCGAACCGATATTGGACGCGGCAGGCAATGTGACTTCCGTTGTCGAGATTGCCATCGACATCACCGCACAAAAACGTGCCGAGGAAGAAAAGCTCGATTTGAAAGAACGCCTTACACGTTCCGAGAAAATGGAATCATTGGGATTGCTCGCAGGCGGTGTTGCCCATGATCTCAACAATGTTTTGGGCATAGTTGTTGGTTACGCGGAAATGGTTCTTGATGCGATAGATGAGAAAAGCCCGTTGAAAAAAGATCTGACAACCATATTTGACGGAGGTCAGAGAGCGGCGGCAATCGTTGATGATCTGCTGACTTTGGCCAGAAGAGGCGTCGTAGGCAAAAAAGTCCTTAACCTCAACAAACTAATAGGGGATTTTAAAAAATCACCTCAGTGGTCTAAACTGCTTACCTATCATCCTTCTGTCAAAATGCAGATAGACCTGGAACAGGATTTGCTCAACATCGCCGCATCTTCTGTTCATCTGGAGAAAACCCTGTATAATTTGGTTTCCAATGCCAGTGAAGCCATGACCGAAGGTGGCAACATCACGATTAAGACAAACAACCGGTATATAGATAAACCCATTTCCGGATATGATACTATCCTTGAGGGCGACTACGTTGTCCTTTCCGTATCTGATGAGGGAGACGGCATATCAGAAACCGACCTCAAACGCGTCTTTGAGCCATTCTACACGAAGAAAATCATGGGCAGAAGCGGCACAGGGCTTGGTCTATCAGTAGTCTGGGGTACGGTAAAAGATCATAAGGGATACATTGATGTGCAGAGTGAAGAAGGCAAGGGAACCACATTCACCCTATATTTTCTGGTTACTCGAGAAGATATAGAGGATGAAAGTCTTGCTGTATCCATGTCAGAATATCTGGGCAATGGACAATCCCTTCTGCTTGTGGATGATGTAAAAGATCAACGGGATCTGGCGGCACGGTTACTCACGTCGCTCAATTACAAAGTATCAAGTGTTTCCAGCGGTGAGGAGGCAATCAAATACCTAAAAGATCACCAACCCGACTTGCTTGTTTTGGATATGATTATGGATCCGGGCATGGATGGACTTGATACCTACAAAAGTATCCTAAAAACAAACCCAAATCAGAAGGCAATCATAGTAAGCGGCTTTTCGGAGTCTGATCGGGTAAAAGAAGCCAAATCCCTTGGCGCCGGCACCTACATCAAAAAGCCGTATATCAAAGAGAAGCTGGGGCTGGCGGTGAAGAAGGAATTGGCAAGAAAATAGCCGAAGGCAGATTCACCATTACAAACGGGATTCAATGAATTTTTTCATTTGCATTTCTGTGTATTTGTAGATTTATCCGCGGAAAAGATAGAAGAAGGTACTACTAAATTGATAACTACCGCTAACCAAACTCCGTTGTGTATTCGCAATGATAGAAGATGACACTACATGACATAGCTATGAAGTCATTCTTTGGTTAGCCCTTTTTTGTATCGATATCGCCCGGATATGACATAGCGTCCTGGCCGCGTTCCCGCGTCCTGACACGGATCACATCTTCTACGGGAGTAACAAAGATAATCCCGTCGCCTGGTTCACCGGTATACGCTGACTTGAGGATGACTTCAATTGCAGCATCAAGATTACGATCATTCAAAACAATATTTATCTGAATCTTAGGTAACATATTAACCTGGTAAGTGCCGGCACGGCCGACCAATTGAATACCTCCCTGACGTCCATGACCCCGAACCTCGAACATATTTAAACCGACGATTCCAATTTCAGCAAGGGCATCTTTGACATCATTTACCTTGTCTTCACGAATTATGGCCTCTATTTTTTTCAGCATGTAAAATCTCCTGAGCAGTGATGCAAGTTATTATCCAATAAGTTTCCTTCAATTTCATCTACGTGTAGCTTCTCTCACCATGGGAGCTGATATCCAGGCCGACTTCCTCTTCCATGGGTGTAACCCGTAGGCCGATACCGGCATTTAGTAACTTAGCCAAGACATAAGTCATACCGAAAGAAAAGACAATAGTGACGACTACAGCCAGAACTTGGATACCGACCTGACCCGGATTGCCGAAAAAAAGGCCGTTTGCACCATCACTGTTTACGGATACAGTTGCAAAAAGGCCAGTGGCTATCATGCCCCATAAGCTTGCCATACCATGACATGCCCATACATCCAATGACTCGTCGAGCTTATGTCTGTCCCGGTAACGCATGGTATAATAAGAGATGGGTGCGGCGACAGCTCCCACAACCATAGCGGCCAAAGGGGTAATGTATCCTGATGCCGGGGTTACGGCGGCCAGACCTACAACCATACCTGTGGCAATTCCCAGCGTGCTGGGCCGTCCATCCAGCCACGTCAGCAACATCCATACCAGGCCGGCTGTTGCTGCAGAGGTATTGGTTGTGAGCAGAGCATTAACCGCGACACCATTTGCGGCCAGAGCACTGCCAGCGTTAAATCCGAACCAGCCCACCCATAGCAACCCGGCCCCCAGAACAGTGAGCGGAATGTTGTTTGGCTCCATAAGCGAATTACCATAGCCCTTTCGCGGTCCGATAACCAATGCAAAGGCCAGAGCGGAAAACCCGGCTGCAATATGCACAACCGTTCCACCGGCAAAGTCCAGAACGCCCATACTTTTCAGCCAGCCGCCTTGTCCCCAAACCCAGTGGCAGAGTGGATCATAGACTAGAGTTGCCCAGAGCAGGCTGAACAGCAGAAAAGCCTTGAATTTGACTCGTTCCACGAAGGCACCAGTTATCAAAGCCGGTGTGATAACTGCAAACATCATCTGAAAAGCGGCGAAAAGTGTGTGGGGAATGGTTTTGCTATAATCTGCATTTGGTGTGGCTCCT
Source organism: Deltaproteobacteria bacterium (assembly GCA_037133255.1). Classification (GTDB taxonomy): domain Bacteria; phylum Desulfobacterota; class Syntrophia; order Syntrophales; family Smithellaceae; genus FEN-1160. Next base: position 2,573 of record JBAXON010000011.1, on the reverse strand, counting down.
ACTCCCTGAAACCCGAGAAAGTTCAGACCTCCGATAAAACCGCCAATATCTGTTCCGAAGGCCAGAGAATAACCGTAGAGAATCCACTGTACTCCAATAAGAGCCATGAAAATATAACTCATGGTTAAAGTGGAAAGAACGTTTTTCCTCCGCACCATACCACCGTAAAAAAGGGCCAGTGCCGGCGTCATTAATAAAACCAAAGAACAACACACCAAAATCCAAGCTGTGTCACCTGCGCTGATTTGAATACCCATTATTGAATGTCCTCCTGAAGAGTAAATGGGCTTGTATGAGCAATAAGCTTGCCACTACTAAATTGTTATTATAAACAAGGTGTTATGAAAGAATGGTGCCTGACGGATGGTACATATTTGTATATGTCAATATATAATTAAGACATAATTGTTTCTTCTGCCAATTAATGTTTGCGATAGAAAACAGCCGGTTTAAATGCCGGGGATTAGCCGGCCCGATTGTTTTCAATCCGGAGAATGACTCTTTTCATAATGTCAGTAAGCCTTGTGAAATAGGCAGTGAATTCTTTTTCATCGGCAAGATATGTTGTCATGATCGTTGAGCGCAAAACCAGCACAGATGGCGTTTTCTGCCACTCAGCATCACTCAATCCGCACTTGCGGACAAAATCAAGCGGAATATTGCCGTATTCCGCGGGCGTAAATACAGTCTTGGAAGTAATGAATTCCTTCTTCATTAAATCTCCCGAAACATAAGAACACTGCTCATAAATAGCCTTGTTTAGTTCATTCATTGCCTGAAGGCTGGGATTGCCAACTTCTTTTACAACATAATCAACAATATTCAGGTCGGGCTTGACCAGCACAAAAAACTGATACTTCCGGCCGTTTTTCGTCTCCAGTGGTTCCGTTTTTATCATTAAATCGTAGAACATGTTTGCCGTCTTTATTGTGCGGCCGAGAATCTGACCATAACCGTTCACATTCAGCGGGCAGACCTGATGCGCTGTCCATGCGGCCGCAGCCGCGGCGCCCGGCTTGGAACCTTCCAGCACATAATGCCCGATGCTCACCGGCGCCTTAGCCTGCAAATCCGTAACGTAGGCGGCAGAGAAAGTCTGCACGGCCAGTATCCGCTTATCTTTGAAAACAACTGCTCCCGCGGGATAAGGAATATAGCCAAGCTTGTGGCAATCAATTGTCACAGAATCCGCCTGCGGCACAGCCCGGTATGCCTCATAAACGCTTGCCTGCGGCCAGTCTGCTGTGGCAGAAATTTGATAACGGTCAATTGCTGTTTTTCTGGCTTCAGCTAAACTCATAAAAGCGCCATTTTCAGCAATGAACATGCTGCGGATATAACCGCCATAAGCGGCATCAATGTGATAATAAAATCCGATCCCGCGGCTGGCGTATTTATCGCGGAGTGCGGCAATTTTTTGTGTTTCATCTACCGCGCCTTCCTCCGTGCTGCCCAGCACGGATACCACCGCCAGGATGGGAATCTTTTTTTGAGCAAGATTGGCAATTATTCGATCCAGCGCTTCAACATCCATCCGGTAATTTTTATCCACCGGAACAACAATGATATTTTCGCTGCCGATACCAAAAACATCCGCAGCCCTATCCCAGGAATAATGCCGGGATTGAGGAACAAGCAGCTTGCCGATTTTTTTCGGGTCAACACCTTTCCCTTTAATCGTCTGCTTGAGAACTGCTTGGTATTGCGCGGATACCTTGACTTTATCGAGCAGGTCCAGAGCCTCGCCCACCGTCATGTTCAGAAGTTGCTGCCTGCTTTTACCTTGAACAAGCTCAGGCAGAACAGCTTTCACCGCCAGCGGCAATGATTTTAAATTTCGGGCATACCAGATCGCCTGGAAATTGGCATTAGTGCCGCCGGAGGTAATGTTCCCCCACGCTTTTTCCTGATTGTATCCAAGAAGCGTGGCCAGTTGCATCCCTACTTCCAGCTCCATTTCTGTTGTGGCCGGACCTGCCTCATAGACAACGTTATTGGCGTTGTAGAGAATGGCGGCCATATATCCCAGGGCTCCCGGCAAAAGCACATCGGAGGCCATGTGCCCCAAGTACCGCGACGAGTACCAGGGGGTTGATCCTTCCCTCATCCTGTCGGAGAGCCTCGCCATGGTTTCTTTGAGCCTTTTCCGTGCATCGACAGCTTCAGGCGAATTTAAGCTCTCTTTGCTTATTGCCGGCTCATCTTCAGGATGAAAGCTCTGCCGCCATTCAATGTGCTCTTTCATCATCATGTTGAGCAGATCAAGAAAGTAATCACTGTTCTCTGCTTTCGTACCCAGAAAGAGCGCGTCTGTCCGATGGTCAGGTGAAGAACTTTCACCAGCGGATGAAGTAGCAGCAATTGAAATTAGAACAACCGTTAAAGCAAAAATTGCAATATATTGTCTTTTAAAATATTTCATGATTGGCCTCCAGTTTGATTCTAAAAACATGACTTTGCCTTACCACAAATGGTTTTAAAGCACAAAATGTTTGCTGGATTATGAAATGTAAAACCGGCAATCAGTTTTGGTTTATAAAATAATCTTGACACATAATTTTCTCGTTTATATA
>JBAXON010000010.1:0-25950 GCA_037133255.1 Deltaproteobacteria bacterium | reverse complement strand
TGGCACGCATGCTCAAAGAAGGCGCCAATGTCCTGCTGCTGGATGAACCGACAAACGATCTGGATGTCAACACCCTGCGGGCGCTGGAAGACGCGCTGGAGAATTTTGCCGGCTGCGTTGTCGTCATCAGCCACGATCGCTGGTTTTTAGATCGTATCTGCACGCACATTCTGGCGTTTGAAGGCGAGAGCAAGACCGTCTGGTTTGACGGCAATTATTCGGAATATGAAGAAGACCGCAAAAGCAGACTTGGTGCAGCCGCCAGCCAACCGCATCGGATTAAGTACCGGCAGCTAACTAGAAGGTAAAATACTACCATGTCATTCCCTGACTCGCAGACCGGCGAATGTCGGTTGACCAGGGAATCCAGTAATGACCTGTCATTGCGAGGCGACTCTCAGGAGCCGTGGCAATCTAATATTAATGAGTTCATAATAGTCGAGATACCATTTTGTCATGCCAGTGCAGGGCTCCGGTCGTCGCAGCATCATTAATGGTGTTGCCCCACTTCATTTCTATTATTCCCTTTCGGTAATCATGTAACTCCTTCCAGCCAAATTCTCAGCCAATATACCCGATCGGTAATATTTTACTTGACAGGAAGCTGTTTCCCCGCTATTATGCCCGAACGGTAATACCAGCCTTTAATGTTTGATAGCTACTTGGTATAATAATATTCTAGACGTTCAAGGAGGAATACTTGAAAAGAGAAACAACATCAAGTGCAGATATCGGAAATATGATCAGGGAGAAACGAAAGGCTGATGGACTAACCGTCGCGCAGGCCGCAGCACTTTGCAATGTAGGCTACCGATTTCTTTCCAATCTTGAAAATGGAAAACCGACAGCACATATCGGTAAGGTGCTTCAGGTATTGACTGGCTTAGGACTTGAAATAATAATCAAACCAAGAGGCTGGTAAAATGACCAATCCGAAAGATAGCAACAGACTGGTGGTATATCTGCAAGACGAACTTACCGGTCATCTTTGGCTTGATGATCGTAAACGGTTTGTCTTTCAATATAATCCGCAAATAATGAACCGTTCCGCAAGCAATGCATTATCCATATCTTTGCATCTTCGGGCTGAACCTTACGCCGACGATACGGCACGTCCGTTTTTTGCCAATATTCTTCCTGAATCGGAGATTCGGAGAGTGATCACCAGGAGGCTGGGCATTTCCGAACAAAATGATTTTATGCTTTTGAAAATTATCGGAGGCGAATGTGCCGGCGCCGTCTCTGTTTTGCCGGAAGGTATTATGCCGCATGAAAAGCTGGGCTACCGGGAACTTGACGAAGATGAACTGCACAAAATCATCACTGAACTTCCGGGAAAGCCCCTTCTGGCCGGAGAGAAGGGTATTCGCCTTTCACTGGCCGGAGCGCAGAATAAGCTTCCGGTGTATCTCAGGAACGATAAGATATTTCTCGCCACCGGCAATGCGCCCAGTACGCACATTATCAAACCGCCGGCCAGAGAACTTGATGGCCTTGTTTTTAACGAAGGTTTTTGTATGATGCTGGCCCGAAAAATGGCCATGAATGTGCCTGATGTAATTATTCGACAAAAGCTTGATACGCTATTTATAGTTCAGCGTTTTGACAGAACAATAAATGCTAAAGGTAAAGTGACCAGACTTCATCAGGAAGACTTTTGTCAGGCACTAGGTATATTACCTCAGCAAAAATATGAAACAGAAGGAGGCCCAACGCTTGCTCTTTGTTTCGAATTGATCTCCAGAGTTAGCATAAGTCCCGCAGCCGACAGGCTGGCACTTTTGAGATGGGCGGTATTTAATGTTCTAATCGGCAATGCCGACGCTCACGCCAAGAACCTGGCCATCCTTTTGACCGGCCCAGGGCCGAGACTTGCGCCATTTTATGATCTCATCTCCACGGAAATTTATGACAATCTGACAAAGAAACACGCGATGAAAATAGGCAATGAGGACAGGCCGGATTGGCTGCAACCCAGGCACTGGAAAAAGTTTGCTGATTCAATCCAGATGAAGCAGAATCTTGTTCTGAATACACTAGCTGAAATGGCTGGAGATATTCTGCCACGAGCAAAGTCCATAGCAGAGGAACTCTCCAACGTTTATGGCAAAGATAAAATTTTTGAAAAAATCATTGACGGAATAGAAAAACGCTTGCGGAAGCTATCCTAGCTCATATTATCGTGAATGAATTTGATTTTGTGCATCATTTTTTTCCAATCGAATAGATGAAATCCTTTTTCCCTTCATCTACATTACTCCTGAAATAAGCTTCCGACAATCTGACATCGAGTTTATTTCCGGAAGACAAAGTTAACCCGGATGAAGTGAGAAGACGTTCGGCTGATATGGCTCTTTCGGTTACGCTAAGAAATGGCAGTGTCCTAATTGCCGCAGCATCAAAAGTGCAAAATGTCAAAGTCTTCTCCCTTACAAGAATGGCAAGGGATTCTATTTCACCAGCGTGAATGGCTTCTCGTTTCAATGATGGCAGCAGTTGCAGAATATCTTTAATTTCATCAATAGAAGCAGTGGATTCAATGACAAGCCCTGTGTCTATGTACTGTTTTCTAAAGTTTACAGGTATCTTTTTGCCGTCCCTGTGATAATATTTAACTTCATCAATTACGGTTGAGGAAACATGCAACTCATGCAACCCCGCCAGCTTATCGAAAACATCAATCTCAAGAAATTTAATGACAACATCCGCATCAAGCAGCCACAATTTCAACCGATACATCCTCCATTTCGGACAACCCTTGATACTCCAAAAACTCGTCAATATCTGCACGGTCTATACTGAGAATCTCTGAAAACTTACCACGGGAAATCAACCCTTTTCGGAGACACTTAGCCGCAAGAGATATAAATCGCTCCGAAACAGGAGCGTCAATCGTAGAACCATTTCTTATGCGACGGTCAATCATTGTTAATTCATCGTTTTTCGATAACTCATTCGCTTTGTCCCAAGGTATTAGCCGCAAGTTTGCCATGCGGTAAAGTATGGCTGATGTGGAAACGCCGAACTCACGCGCTACATCAACAATATCGGAAAGTGGAAGTTTCTGTTCCATTATCTTTTTGGTTAATTCTTGTCGAACTTCGGCTTCCGGCAAAAGGAGGGCGGATGCAAATCTATCTGCTTTCTTTTCAATGTCTGTAAAAAGTTGTTCGTCGGCTTCCATTTCTGCGGGGCTAAAAGTATCCCACGTTATAATATGGAATAATTCATGCGCGAGAGTAAAATTAATCCGCCACGGCGCTTCTTCATTGTTGACAACTATGGCGGCGCCTAATTCCGGGTGGACTGTTGCTGCTGCTGAGCCAAAGTCGGATAGTTCAATAAATAGAATCTTTATTTGAAGAATTTGCTCCATTACTTTTTGGAGTGAAAGCGCCGGCCTGCTACCCAAATTCAGCATATTGCCTATTTGTGATGCAAGACCGTCAATCTGATTGTTCGTCCTGATGTCTGATGGTGTAACTGTAATCAATCGGGCATTGCTCTCTTTGTCTATTTCCAGCAACCTCTCCAGAAAATGATACTGCTCAAAGCGATTCTTTATATAAGCTTCAATTTCCTTTCTTCTTTCAACAGACGGGGCCTTCCGCCAAAGAAGATTAATCGCTGCAAGCGGCTCATCATCACCCATGAGAAGGATACTTAGATTGCAGAAATACGTTTTGGCAAAAAGAGCCAATTCACTTGCTTTAACTTCGCGCTCGCCCTTTTCAATATTGCTCAAAGTTTGATAATTGGCAAAGCCAAGTCTTGATGCGGCATCGCCGATAGTCAATCCTGCGGACTCGCGAGCTTTCTTTAAACGATCTGCCAAATTGTTAGTCGGCATTTTAATCCCTCCCTTTTATACCAAGTTGCTTTCACACACTAAAATATGAATTTTTGAAAGCTTACTTGGTATTAGTTGCCCATATATAAAATAATTATTTTATAATGTCAATTAGATAATAAATTATTATACAGGTAACACGGAAAAGGCTAAAGTTGTTATAAGGTATTTAATATACTAATTAATTACAATAAGCTGTGTGAAATCATGGTGTGTTTCCAAGGTTTTCCGGTCTGCGGGCGCTGGAGAATTTTGCCGGATGCGTTGTCGCCATAGATAAATTTACATAAATAGCATTCATGCAAAACTAATGCTTGACAAATGCGTTTATTTGTATTATATTTATGCCGTAACGTCATTATTGTATATTTTTCTTAGGCGGTAGCAAGTGAAAGTATTATTAAAGGACATAGCAATAATACAAATGGGTTACTCGTTCCGGTCACGGATTCAATCAATGGATTCGGGCGCAGTTGCCGTTATTCAGATGAAAGATCTGACGGATGAAAATACCGTTACTTGTAAAAACTTAACGCCGACCGACATCATCAAATTCAATGATAGTCACTATGTAAAAAAAGGCGATTTGATTTTTCGATCGCGCGGGCTATCCGCTACATCTGCAATTGTTGCAGATGATCCGGGTAATGCTGTGGTGTCGTCGCCGCTTTTAAAGGTTAGGCTGACCAATCCGGGCGTTATGCCCGAATATCTCAATTGGTTTATCAGCCAGTTACCAGCACAGGTTTTTCTGGCAAGTCGTGCCGGTGGTACAACACAAAAAATGATCAATAAGGAAGCATTGGAAGCGCTTGAAGTTTTAGTGCCGCCGCTGGAAAAGCAAAAGGCTATTGTCGCCCTGGCCGCTCTGGCAGAAGAAGAGCAGCGTATCATCAAGCAACTTGCTCTAAAGCGTAAACAGTATATTTCAGCCACTTTAATTCGTGAAGCACAGGAGACTAAATAGATGAATGGAAAAATCGATCAGAAAGACATCAATAATGCGGCATGGGCTGCCTGCGACACTTTCCGTGGTGTTGTTGATCCCGCGCAATACAAAGATTACATTCTGGTGATGCTGTTTGTTAAATACATATCAGACACATGGAAAGATCATTACGAACAATACCGCATACAGTATGGCGATGACGATGCCCGCATCCGCCGTAAATTGGAACGCGAGCGCTTTGTTCTGCCCTATGCCGAATTAAAAGATCATGAAACCGGAAAAGTGACTGACCGGTTCCTTGCCGATTTTTACAACCTGTATGAACGGCGCGCGGCGGCAAACATTGGCGAGCTGATCAACATCACGTTTGACGCTATTGAAGAAGCGAATAAAGCAAAATTGGAAGGTGTTTTCCGCAATATTGATTTCAACAGTGAAGCCAATCTCGGCAGGACCAAAGACAGAAACCGCCGCCTGAAAAACCTGTTGGAGGATTTCAACAAACCGCAACTGGACATGAGCCCTGGCATGGTTTCCGAAGACGTCATCGGTAATACCTACATTTATCTTATCGAACGCTTTGCCACAGACGCCGGTAAAAAAGCCGGAGAATTTTACACGCCGCATAAAGTATCTGAATTGGTGGCAAAACTCGCCAGACCCAAGCCCGGCAATCGGATTTGTGATCCGGCCTGCGGTTCCGGCGGGTTGCTCATCGAGGCTGCGCTGGAAGTAGGTGATAAAAACTTTGCCCTCTTCGGTATGGAATCCAACGGCAGCACTTGGGCGCTTGCCCGGATGAACATGTTTTTGCACGGCGCGGATAGCGCGCGCATTGAATGGTGCGACACGCTGGTGAGTCCCGCGCTGGTGGAAAAAGACCGCTTAATGAAATTTGATATTGTTGTCGCCAATCCGCCATTTTCTCTGGACAAATGGGGCGCGGAAGAAGCCGAAAGCGACCGTTACAACCGCTTCTGGCGCGGTGTTCCGCCCAAGAGTAAAGGCGATTGGGCATTTATCAGCCACATGGTGGAAGCCGCGCTGGAAAAAGAAGGGCGCGTGGCTGTTGTTGTTCCTCATGGCGTGTTGTTTCGTGGCGCAGCCGAAGGCCGGATTCGTCAGAAGATGATTGAAGAAAATCTACTGGATGCTGTTGTTGGCTTGCCGGGTAATCTCTTCCCGACCACCTCAATTCCGGTTGCGATATTGATCTTTGACCGCAGCCGTGAAAAAGGCGGCAAAAACCACAATCGTAAAGATGTCATTTTCATTGATGCCAGCCGCGACTATCTGCCGGGTAAAAATCAAAACGCCTTATCCGATGACCATATCCAAAAGATCATTAAGACGGTCAAAGCGAGAAAGCCCATAGAAAAATATGCGCATGTAGCGGCCTTTGATGAGATTAAAGAAAACGATTTCAACCTCAACATCCCCCGCTACGTCGATACCTTTGAAGAAGAAACCGAAATTGACATTGACGCCGTGCAGTTGGAGATCGATCAACTGGAAAAAGAACTGGCAGAAGTGAGGGCAAAGATGGCCGAAATGCTCAAGACCATTGAGCGGTAAGGACTCGGAGCAACTGACAAGGAATACTTGTCAGTTCGATTTAGAGAAAAGCAGTTGTAAAGAGATTCTTTACAACTGCCACAGGCAGGAAATGACAAGGCTTCAATAAAAGGTCTTGATGGAAGGGGAAGCGATGACTGCAAAAAAAGGATTAGTAAGGCCAGAGGAATCCCGGCTTGTTGTTTTTCAAGAAAAAGCCATTCGCCGGAGCTGGCATAACGATGAATGGTGGTTTTCGGTGATTGATGTCTGCAACGTGCTTACGGACAGCGCTGATTCAGGAGCTTACTGGAGAAAATTAAAACAAAGGTTAAAGGAAGAAGGAAGTGAAGTCGTGACATTTTGTCACGGGTTGAAACTGCCTGCCCCGGATGGAAAGCAACGTGAAACCGATTGTGCCAACACGGAAGGACTTTCCCGCATTATCCAGTCCATTCCCTCACCGAAGGCCGAGCCTTTCAAACGCTGGCTGGCGAAGGTCGGTTATGAGCGCGTGCAGGAAATCGAAGACCCGGAACTGGCTACCAAGAGAACCAAAGCACTTTATCGTGCCAAAGGTTATTCCGACGATTGGATTGAAAAGCGGATGCGTGGGATTGCGATTCGTGCCGAACTCACCGACGAATGGAAAAATCGAAAAGTCGGACAGGAAAGAGAATACGCGATTCTGACTGCTGAAATTTCCAAAGCCACCTTTGGTCTTACCCCATCGGAATATAAAGAACTCAAAGGGCTGGAGCGCGAAAATCTGCGGGATCACATGAACGATCTTGAACTCATCTTTTCCATGCTGGGCGAGGCCGCCACAACGGAGATCACCAAGACGCAGGATGCGAAGGGTTTTGATGAAAACCGCACCGCCGCCAGAAAAGGCGGCAGGATTGCCGGAGACGCCCGTGAAGAGCTGGAGAAAGAAACGAAAAAAATGGTCATATCCAAAGAAAATTATCTGGACTCTCCGGAGAAAAGAAAACGTTTGGAGAAAAAATGATGAAGATTGCTTTGCATAAAAAGTTCTATGCCTGTGAGCAGACTGCATGCCGCCGGAAGTACAAGGAAGCCATCGGGCAAGAAGAATCCATCAAGCAGCTTGAAGAGACTGCGAAGAAGTTTGCGAGTGAAACTGATGAAACGTAAAAAAATCTCCGATATCTGTGATGTTGTGGGTGGTTTTGCTTTCCCAAGTAATTCCATGAAATGCGATAAAGGCAGATACCAAATTATCAAAATGAGTAATCTTTATCAGGGTAACTTTGATCTTAACAGAAATCCCTCATTTATAGATGAGATTGAGCCTCGTCATAAGCAGTATCTTTTGCAAGAAGGAGATGTTTTGATGACACTCACAGGTACAATCGGTAAAAAGGATTATGGTTTTTCCGTACAAATTTTAAAACAAAAAAACCTTTTATTGAATCAGCGCGTTTGTCTACTAAGGCCAAAAGCTGAAAAAGTAAATGGTTATTACTTGCTTCAATTATTAAGATCGAAAAACTTCTTGGCACAATTTTTTGAATCTTCAATTGGAGGCACAGGAAATCAATCTAATGTAAGCATAACTCTATTAAAAGATATGGTTGTTGAACTGCCGGAAATTGAAACACAAACCGCCATTGCCGATATGCTCTTAACTTGGGACCAATCAATCGAAAAGACCGAGCGGTTGATTGCAGCCAAAGAGATACGTTTGTTTGCCTTGTATCAAAAATGTTTTCAACCAGGCACATCAATTAATGCTTATTGGAAGTTGAAAAAACTATCGACGTATTTGATATCGCGTAATGAAAAAGCAATACCTACAGAAGATGTGCCCTTGTACTCACTTACAATTGAAAATGGAGTAACTGCGAAAACAGATCGGTACAACCGCGACTTTTTGGTCAAGGATACCGATTCAAAGGCTTACAAAGTTGTTTGTCCTGGTGACATTGTTTTCAACCCGGCAAATCTCCGTTGGGGTGCAATTGCGCGCTCAGCAGTCGAACACAAGGTTGTTATTTCGCCGATCTATGAAGTACTTGAAATCAGAAAAGACATTGTTGATCCAGAATTGCTTTCCCACGCCATCACTTGCCCTAGACAGATAGGAATCTATGCAACAAAAACTGAAGGCACTTTAATTGAGCGGATGGCCGTTAAGTTAGATGTTTTTCTGCTTATAGAAATCCTTTTACCGGAATCTCTTGATGCGCAAAGAAAAATCGGGATGCTTTTGCGTGCTGCTAGAGAAGAAATCGATCTTCTAAAAAAACAACTGGAATCCTACCGCCAACAAAAACGTGGACTCATGCAAAAATTACTAACAGGCCAATGGCGGGTAAAAATAAATCCGGAGGTGGTTAAATGAGTAATCCGAAATCTTGGGATGAATATGAGATAAAGGCACGTTATATACCTTGTTTTGTTACTGCCGTACCTCTTGTTCATTTTTTAATACAGTTACTTGGTTCCACATTTTGGGAAACAATTGCAAATGATATGGGATGGCTGTTGATAACAAACGCTGGCCTTTCGATAATAGTTACTCTTGCAATAATTCAATTACAATGTGGAATAGCTAAGCATTGGATTGAAGAAAGTGTGTTCGGAAAAGGTGGCATAAACTTTCCGACCACCAATAGCCTATTATTCCAAGATAAGGTTATGTCGCGTAGCATAAAAAAGACAATTAGAGAAAAAATTATTAAGGACTTTCGTTTCGCACTTATGGACGAAGTTAAAGAATCTCAAGACATATTGGAGGCAAAAAAAATAATTAGAGAGGCCGTTAGTTTTATTCGTGTTTATGTAGGAAAAGGCAAAATGACCCACAAATATAATATCAGATATGGTTTTATAAGGAATTTAATGGGTGGTACAGTGTGGGCTTTCTTGGGCAGTATTGGTAGTGGTGTAATTTATGGTTTGCAAAAGAGATGGGAACCAATGGCTCTTTTCATTTTATGCGCACTCATTTTTTTTGCTATCCTCATTTTTAAAAAACAAATTTTGTCGAAATATGCGCAACACTATGCAGAAATACTTTTAAGTGAATACATAACCATGAAAGGAGATTTAAAGTGAGTGATTCAATAATTACCTTCTTCCCTGTCAGTAACGGTGGAATGACGCTTTTACGCCTTAATGATTTTTGGAACACGACAATCTTGATAGACATAAATATTAGAGACGCAGTATCTTCAGAGGAAAATATTTGTGATGTTGCTCAAGAATTGAATGACCGGCTGAAAGTTGATTCAGACAAGCGGCCTTATGTGGATGCGTTTATTTTAACACATCACCATGATGATCACATTCTAGGGCTTAGAGAATATTTTCACTTAGGGCCGGTCAGTGATTATAAGGAAACTAAGAATGGTAGTATTCCTAAAGTAATAATTCGCGAATTATGGTGTACGTCAAGATTCTGGAAACAGGCTTCAGAAAATTATACATTATCCGATGACGCCAAAGCTTTTAATAAGGAGATGAAGAGACGTGTCAAATTATTTAAGGATGCCAAGATAATCCAGCAAGATGGTGATCGGGCAATTATTATTGGTAAAGATCCTAATGGAGAAACTGATGGACTTGACATGATTGTACGGGAGGTTGGTACGACATTTTCAAAAATTAACGAACGCAATATTTCGGCAAAGGTTGAGGGGATTATTTTGGGTCCATTAGAACAACAGAATGATGAGCCTGATGAAGATTTTGAAGATAAAAATAGACAAAGTATAATCATGCAACTGAATGTAAAAGAAACCTCATACATTCATCAAATATTGATGACCGGAGACGCTGAGTGTTTGGTTTGGGAAAAACTTTGGAAATTATATCAAACATCAGATCATTTAATGTATGACCTATTATTGACACCACACCATTGTTCTTGGCACTCTTTATCATATGATAGTCAATCTGATGATGAAAATCCCCAGATTTGTAAGGATGCAAAAAGCGCATTGAGTCAGAAGAAAGCCGGAGCGCGTATCATTGCACAATGCAAACCAATAAAAGACGATGATGACGATCCTCCCAGTAAAGCGGCTAAAGATGAATATCTCACTTTAGTGTCGGATGACTGCTTTTATTGTACCGATGAATATCCAGATGAGAAAAGTCCAGAGCCAATAGAATTTAATTTAACGAGCGCTGGACCTCAGAAAAAAGGTTTAAAGGAAAAATCAAAAATATCTATCGCGGCAATAGCATCGACTAAGGAATCGTACCCACATGGCTGATAATTTATGGATTGACAAAGCCCATAAATACATAAAGGAACACAGAGCTTTCACAAATGTTTCTGATGTATATCGAGAGCAAAATAATTCATTTATAATAAATGCAGATTTATTAGTGGGCCTTCCTGCACGTTATCTTGAAATTGGCATTACGGAAAGTGGAGTCAAATCAATAGAACGAATATCTTTAATTTTTGACGAAGAATTTCCATTGAAGGCACCAAAAATTATCTTACGTGATGATTTTCCTCGTTCTTTCCCTCATATCAATCCAAGTTTGGATAAAGTAATACCCTGCATATATGAAGGTGATTTATCAGAACTGCTTCAACAATCTGCTTGGTTAAACGGACTTCTGAATCAGCTAGTAGATTGGATGGAAAAAGCGGCATCTGGTTCTTTAATGAATTATAAACAGGGTTGGGAACCAATGCGTAATGATAAATTAGATGGATTTATTATATATGACAAAGATGTAACGCTGGAGTTTATAAAAGATAATCATATAGGCTCAAATGAAATATATTATGAGCAACGTAAAGGTATTATACTTACAAATGAATTATGTAATTATAATGCAAGAATTAAGAGCACCGTTTTCATCTGTCGTTCCCGCAATGTTCGAACAATAGACAAGTATTGTCCAAATAAAATTAAGACTATTGCGGATCTTTATCAATATGCACAGGATATTGGAATTGACGATTTAAAAGACAAAGTTGAAAAATATGATTTGGAACATATTAACGAAGATAAGCTATTCATTCTCTTGGCAATAAAACGGCCTATCAAGCTTATTAGATCTAATAGCGATATTGAATTACTGAATTTTATTGTTTATAAGGCATCACCACGTAAAGGGAAAAAACGTGTGCTGCCGAACTGTAAGGTTGGGATGCTTGAGCACATAAATAAAGCAACACCCGCATTATTAAAACAATTATCGGGAACAAAACAAAACCTTGACCAGCAAAAGGACATCGCTTTGCTTGGCTGCGGCAGTTTAGGCTCAAAAATTGGTCTTCATCTCGCCCGAAGTGGTAATGGGCCATTCATGTGTATTGATCCTGATTTGTTTTTGCCACATAATAATGCGCGTCATGGTTTTAGTATTCCCTATGCAATAAATAAAGCAGATCTTTTACATCTCGCAATATCGTTAATTTCAAGTACCCCGGCAAAAACACATAAATTGTCAGGCACATATGCAGATTACTCAAAATGCCGGGCAATCCTAGATTCAACTGCCTCACTTAGTGTCAGGTCATTTTTAATGGGCAATAGAGATCTGCCACCGATCATATCATGTATGTTATTTGGCAATGGTGCTCTTGGTGTAACGCTTGTTGAGGGTCAAGATAGAATAACAACGCTGAGTGATTTATGGGCGTATTTATATTTATGTACAATGGAAATAGATTGGTTACAAAGCATTCTATTCTCTGAGCAGCATTCTGCAATAATGATTGGTCAATCATGCAGCTCATTTACAGTAATCATGAGTGATGCTAACCTCTCGCTGTATGCATCTACAATGGCGCTACGAATTCAGCAAGTGATGGAAGAAGGATTTCCGCCTTCAGGTGAAATTATGCTTAGCAAAGTCAGCGACCAATATAGCTTATCATCAGAAATAATAAACATTTCTAAATATCATGAGATACCTGCAATTATACCGAAGCATTGGCGTTTACGTGTTTCATCTGATGTTATTAAAAAGATGGAAATACAGGCTATGGCCGCTGGTGAAAGCGAAACTGGCGGCTGTCTTATAGGTTCGATATTTCTAAACGCAAATTTAATTGTTGTTACAGACATTTTGCCACCACCACCCGATAGCCAATGTTCACCATTAATATTTATTTTAGGTACGGTTGGTTTAGAAGAGAAAATAAAATCTATTGAGCGTAAGACGCATGGGAAAGTAACTTATTTAGGAACTTGGCACAGCCATCCGCATGGTGGTTCAGCTTCGGATACCGATAAAAAAACTGCAATAAAATTGTTATTTGTCAGAGATTATGAACCAACAGTTTGTTTGATTTGGACACCAAACGAATTAATACAAATATGAAATATCTTTAACTATGACTCTAAAAAAGGTTTTATATGAATGGTTTTAAATTTAACGAAAAATATCTATCGCAAATCCCTGCGCTGCAAGTGCTAATCAATCTCGGTTATGAATATCTACCACCGGAAAAAGTATCTGCCGAGCGTCAGGGGAAAACCGGCAATGTTATAATGGAAGGCATTCTGCGCAGCCAGCTCAAGCAACTCAACCGCATCAACTACAAAGGCCGTGAGTATCTCTTCAGTGAGGAAAATATTCAAACGGCCATCCAGACGTTAAAAAATGTCAAGTATGATGGCCTGCTTAGAACCAATGAGGCGGTTTACGACCTAATCACACTGGGCAAATCGCTGGAACAATCCATTGAAGGCGATTCCAAAAGTTTTACGCTGAACTACATCGATTGGAAAAACTGGCGTCGCAATGTTTTCCATGTAGCGGCGGAATTCAAAGTGGGGCGTTCCCGCAGCGCGGAAACAGCGCGTCCTGATATTGTGTTGTTTGTTAACGGTATTCCGCTCGCGGTAATTGAATGCAAGGCTCCCAATGTTGAGATTGAGCAGGCCATCTCTCAATCCATTAGAAATCAAAGCGATGATTATATCCCCCGTCTGTTTTCCTACACGCAGTTGGTTATGGGAGTTAATAAAAACACGGCTCAGTATGCGACTGTGGGAACTTCGGCCAGATTCTGGAGTGTGTGGAAAGAATTGCGGGATTCGGAAAAGGATATTGCCGCTTGTGTCGAAAATAATCTTTCTGTGGCAACAAAAGATCAACTCTTCCGCGGCGAATTTGCTATTACCCGTGCTTTTTTTGATGGTCTTGAATCAGAAGACAAACGTCTTGTGACCGAGCAGGACAAGGCACTATACAGCTTGTGCCGCCCGGAACGTCTGCTGGAGTTGGCTTTCAAGTTTACGGTGTTTGATGGTGGTGTCAAAAAGATTGCGCACTATCAGCAGTATTTTGTCGTAAAATCAACGCTAGAACGTATCAAACAATCAGATGGGGAAGGAAGGCGGCAGGGCGGCATTGTCTGGCATACGCAAGGGTCGGGCAAATCATTGTCAATGGTGATGTTGACACGCAATCTGGCGCTTGATCCTGATGTGCCTAATCCGCGCATTGTGCTGGTGACTGATCGTGACGATCTGGACAAACAATTGGGCAATACCTTTGCCGCCTGCGGCCTTGATCCGAATCGCGCCACATCCGGGCGTCATTTGCTGGAACTGGTGGCGGAACAAAAAGCAAGCATTGTTACCACGCTGATTCATAAGTTTGACAAGGCGTTAAACCAAAAAAAATATCAGGACGATTCACGGGATATTTTCATGCTCATTGATGAAAGCCATCGGACTAATTTCGGCTCATTTTCGGCGCGGATGCGGCAGATGTTTCCAAATGCCTGCTATCTGGGTTTCACCGGCACACCACTTCTAAAAAAAGAGAAAAACAACTTCATTAAATTCGGCGGGCTGATTGAACCGCATTATTCCATTCATCAGGCGGTGGAAGACGGGTCAGTGGTTCCGTTGCTTTACGAAGGCCGTTATGTGGAAATGGAACAGAATAAAGAGGCTATCGACCGTTGGTTCGAGCGGCATACAGAGGGACTGACCAAAGAGCAAAAGGCCGATCTGAAGAGGAAATATGCCCGCGCCGAAATGCTCAATAAAGCCGATCAGGTCATTTACATGCGCGCTTTTGATATCAGTGAGCATTACCGTGCTACCTGGCAGGGAACCGGTTTCAAGGCGCAACTTGTCGCGCCCGGCAAGGCCGCCGCATTAAAGTATCATGAACATCTTATGAACATAGGTTTTGTCAGTTCGGAAGTAGTTATCTCCGCGCCGGATATGCGCGAGGGTTATGAAGAGACGGATGAAGAGCCCACGGATGAAGTAGTCAAGTTCTGGCAGAAAATGATGAAACGCTACGGCAGCGAAGAGGAATACAATAAACAGATTATCAATCAATTCAAAAACGGATCGGAACCGGAAATATTAATTGTAGTCAGCAAGCTGCTGACCGGATTTGACGCGCCGCGCAATATTGCCATCTATCTATGCAAAGAGCTGAAGGAACATTCCCTGTTGCAGGCTATTGCTCGCGTGAACAGGGTGTATGAAAGCAAAGAATATGGCTATGTTGTTGACTACGTAGGGCTGTTGGGTGAGCTGGACAAGGCTTTGACGATGTATAGCGCCTTCGAAGGTTTTGATGAAGAAGATCTGACCGGCGCGCTGGTGTCGGTCAATGTCGAGGTGGAAAAGTTGCCTCAACGCTATTCCGATCTCTGGGATGTTTTTAAGGAAGTGAAGAATAGTAGCGATGAAGAAGCCTATGAACTGCTGTTGGCGGATGTCGCGCTACGCGAAGATTTTTATCAGAGACTTGCGGAATACAGCAAAACTCTGGGCATCGCGCTCTCGACGGAAGCGTTCATCATGAGGATTGAAGATGGGCGACTGAATCGTTACAAATCTGATCTGAGGCGTTTTCAAAAACTGAAATCTTCCGTGAAATTGAGATACGCGGAAGCTATTGATTATCGTGATTACGAACCGAAGATTAAAAAACTTCTGGATACGCATATTCAGGCCAATGAAGTCATACAATTGAATGAGCCGGTGAATATCTTTGACACTAATATGTTCACGATGGTTAAAGAAGAACAGGGTGTCTATGGTAAAACAACCGCTGCCAAAGCGGATACGATTGCTTTTGCGACTAAAAAGGTTATTACGGAAAAGATGGCCGAAGACCCGGCCTTCTATGCGAAATTCTCTAAACTTATTCAACAGGCTATTGAGGACTTCCGCGCAAAGCGTCTGTCTGATTTGGAATACCTCAATAAGGCGATGGAAATACGCAATAAAGTTATTACACGGCATCATGACGATATACCTGATATTCTGGCGGGTAAAGAGGATGCAATGGCTTACTATGGTATTCTGAAGCCTTTCTTTGAGCAACAGAAAATATCGCGAGAAATCTGTGAAACAGTTTCCGCCGATACTGCTTTGGCTATTCAGGAGATTTTGGAGCGCCACGGGAAAGTTCAGTTCTGGGACGATGAGGATGCACAAAAAAGGGTTATAAATGACATTGACGATTATCTCATCGATGAAGTCAAAAGCAAAAAGGGCATAGCCATCAGTTTTGAACAAATGGATGAAATCATCGAGCGAACGATGAAAGTGGCGGAAAGTAGGAGCCGTAAATGAGATTGTCTCGCGGCGTTGTCTCATATGGCAGAGAAAAAATCGAATTCGGTTTCTGCCATGTTGATCGGAAAACATTGGAAATAGCCGTTCACCCCAATCAGTCCGTTGTTGTTAAAGTGCCGCTGGGGGTGGCACCGGATGAAGTGCAAAGAAGAGTAACCAAACGTGCAAGATGGATCATCAAGCAACGTAATTTTTTCCGGCAATTTGATCCGCGAACACCCGCACGTTGCTATGTCGGCGGCGAAACGCATCTTTACCTTGGAAAGCGTTATCGCCTCAAGATCAGTAGAGGGTGTCAGGATGAAATTAAATTGTTGAAGGGTTATTTTGAAATTCAGATTAAAGGACGCATCTCTTCGGAAAAGATCAAATGTTTGATTGATTGGTGGTATGCCAAAAAGGCCACAGGCAAATTCAGAGAGCGTCTTGACCATTGCTGGCCTTACTTCAAGAAACTTTCATTGCCTCAACCAAAGCTGCAAATCAAGAGGTTGAAGAAGCGCTGGGGCAGCTTATCCGCCAGGGGAATGCTTGCCTTGAACACTGATTTAATTCGCGCACAAAGAGATTGTATTGATTATGTTGTTGTTCACGAGTTGTGCCATCTGCAATACAAAGATCATGGGCCAAAATTTTATAAATTGCTGGGAAAAATAATGCCCGATTGGGAAAAGCGAAAACGCAGACTTGAATTAACTCTAGCATAACTGGAACAATAATTATACAAAAACTACAATATTTATTGCTATATTTTGTTTCCAATTATTAAACAATAGTTTCAAAATTATTATGAGATGGTTTTCGCCGGACATAACACTTGATTCAAAAAATTATCACCCATTTTATATCTTGCCATCCCTCCTTCAAGACAACAACGCCCTAACTGGCGCGCATATAGAACACCACGCCCACGCGTTCGATATGCTCCCGCAGTTTTGCGTGATCCAGATCATTAAAAACCGACAGGTCAATGGTGTAGGGCACGGATCAGAAGTTGGTGGCGTACCTTTTTAGCCGGTTCCCACTCGGCGTATGCTGGAAATTAGTAGATGTCTGCTATTGTGTCTTTTGATGTAATAATCACTTCGCCAACGCTGAATAATCAAGCCATTTATATTTGTAATAGGATTTATTGCAATCTAAGGAATGAAAGACGTTGAAGCCATCGATGAAAAACGAGACACGGTTCATTTTCGATTCTCCAAATATAAAAAAACCCGCGTCCACCAGGATCGCGGGGCCAATGCGGCACTAGACCACAAAGGGATGATGTGTTTACATCATACATTTCAAGATTTTTGTCAAGATAATTTTTAGATAATTTTTAGTCACTAATCCCACTACGCTTCGCTTCGGGGATAGTTCGACTTACAAATTCCAATGCGTTTCGCTTTTGTAATTTGAGTCTCACTAATAATTGCATGCCCTTCTGGCGTTCAAATACGGGCTTAGGCATAATCACTTTATTTTCATCTGTGACAATAAATGTTTCTCTGGCGAATTTATCCCCCATGTTGATTTTGACTGAATATTCAACATTCCTTTGCAATGGAAGAGGGCCTTCTACCCGAGGAAACTCTTCGAATTTCTGGCCATATTTTATCTGTTTCAGTCTCGGATATTTCCTGTCTTTTACCGCAGTTGTCAGGTCGTGAGCAAGCACCCACATTGTCTTTGCATAATTTTTCCCATCAGTTGGTTTGCGGGCAGTCACCTCCGTCACCAATACAAAGTCAATCTCACGCTCTTCTTCCAGCACAAAAATTAATTCATTGTCTATCATTACCACATCAACAGGAACCGGACCAATACAGGAATAAGAACACATACAAAAAATAAGCAGAAGCATTGTTATTGTGAAATATTTTGCTGTTTTCATCTTACCCCTTTTCTACTTTAAAATCACCAGCGGGAAATCCATCCCCCGTGAATCAACCACGGGATATTGAGCTTCCTGTTTATATTTTTTTGTAATCTCCGGCAAGTTCTCTTCTACATAGCCCATTAGCTTTCTTACTGTCACCGCCTCGCCGTTGCCTGCCGCTTTGCCGCCGAGTCCCTGCAGGAGCGTATAAGTGAAAACACCGTGACCCAGATCTTTTACCTCCGCCGCGAACTGGTCTTTAGTGGATGCCGCCACGATATGCACGCCGGTGGAGCGGGAAAGTTGCGAGAGAGCCTTGCGATCTTCAAAGCCCCGGAAGGCAATCAGCACTGCTCCTGCTTTGCAGGCGTCAATGAGCAGCAGAATCTTTTGCGCCTTGATGTTTTTGATATATCCGGAGAGTTCATCGGAGGAAATGCCTTTGGTCTTTACATCCTCTTCTCTTTCCGGATAGGTCAGTTCATGAGGGATGAAATACCATTTGTCATTGATGTTCTCGCCATGTCCCGCCAGATAGATTAATACCGCGTCCTGCGGATTGATGTTCTGCATCTGGCTTAATTTGGAGACGATATTTTGTTTTGTTGCCTGTTCATTGTAGATTGCCGTGACATCTAAATTTTTAAACAATCCCTTGCCCTGCCCTTTGAAAAAATCGGCGATACCTCGCGCGTCCGGCTCGGCATAGTTCAGATTCAGCGCGGGATTCTTATAGTTGTTAATCCCGACAGCAAAGACATACAAAGAGACTTCTTTAGAAGGTGCAGTTAGGTTGACGACAAGCTCATACGGATTTGATTCCGTCCTGTCTTTGCTGAAGCCTACCGCCCTAAAGGTGTTGACGCCGTCAACAAGGGTGACGTTATAGTCTTTGAAAATCTCACCAGCTTTGCTCACCAGCTTTACCCCTCGCTGGTCTTCACCGATAGCCTTGCCATTGTGATACAGCCGTATTGCGTCAATCCCACCGCCGGTATCTTTGGCCGCAACCGAGACGGTGAGCGTATCCTGGCTTACCTCCTTGCCGGGGGCGGGAGATGTGATCCTAACATCAGGCGGCGTGAGAATGCCCTTGCGAATGTCGGCAACAGCATCTACCTTTTTGCCCTGCAATACAGATGCTACATAAACAGGATTGAAAAACTTTTCATAGAAATTATCGATGGAATAGACCTGATTGCCAACACGGATATTCAAGTGCTTTGCGCCACCCGGCGAGGCGTTGAAATAGCCTTCCGGCGTGATTACAATCCATTCCCCGTCTTTAAAGTTTATGAACTGTGCAATCTCTTTGCCGGTGGCGATATCCCAAAAGCGGGAGGTGCCATCTTTGCTTGCGGACACGACATGTTTTCCATCGGGAGAAAATGAAACTTGGGTCACCCAATCAGTATGTCCTTTAAATGTTCTGATTTCTTTGCCGCTAGAAGTATTCCAAAGTTTTATGCTACCATCCCAATAGCCGGATAATGCTAATTCTCCGTTGGCTGAAATGGCTATTGAGTCAACTACGCCAGCATTCCCCTTAAATGTCTTGATTTCCTTGCCGGTGGATACGTTCCACAGCTTCATCGTTTGATCATAGCTTCCGGATAACAGGTGCTTTCCGTCTGGTGTGAAGGTTAAAGAACTAATAATGTGGGCATGTCCGGAAAATATTTTGATCTGTTTCCCCGTGTTGATGTCCCACTGTATGATGGAGAACTCTTCCGCAGGGTTATTATTAGATGACCTCAATGAACCGGCCATTGTCTTCCCGTCGGGAGAAAATTCAAAAGTATTTAGAGAGAGTTTATTCGGCAATGAACTGATCTCTTTAAATTCTTTAGTATCCACTACTGAAAATTTATCAATCTGACTATTCCACACGAGGCAAAATTTACCGTCTGCTGAAAAAGTACTAATATAGGGCCATTCTAATTTAGACGGACGCCGTATTATCTCCCGATCCGTCTTGGTATCTATAATTACATCCATAGGGTTTTGATTTTTAGCTTCAATAATTCTCATGTATCGCATGCCACTACTATGTAGATCATACACATCTTTAATTTCAGTCTTAACGGTATTAGCACCCGACATTAAACTGTATTCAAGAAGCTTCTTGTAATAAGCAATTTTTAATTTGTCCCCACCGGATGAAAAATAAACAATATTCACACTTTCAACATCTCCTCCGAATGTCTTGAGCTTGCCCGTCGAAGAACCATATAATTTTACCTCATATTCGGATTTATGACGAAGGGCGTCGTTTGTTAGAGAATCAATATCCCATAGTGCTATTGACTTACTAACGCTAATAGCCACATAACGTCCATCGGGAGTAAATTTTACTCCACTCAGCGGACCACTCTTAAAAGTAGTGATGCGTTGGCCTGTGAAAACATCCCAGATTCCTATCGCAAAGCGTTCCGCAGAGAGCAATATCTTTCCATCCGGCGAAAAGGCGATGGATGTAACTTCATCATTAGCCTGAAAGGTTCTTGGCTCGTTCCCCTTAAAGATATCCCACAGCTTTATCGTTTTATCATGGCTTCCAGAAGCTACGTATCTGCCGTCCGGCGAAAAAACAACGGACATAACTCCCTGTGTGTGTCCGGAAAACCTCTTGATTTCTGCACCCTTTTTAATATCCCACACCCGAACGGTAGTGTCCGTACTATTATCAACAAGCACCGAACCACTGCCAGAAGCAATATACTTTCCATCAGGAGAAAAAGCGATGGATTCTATGTAATCCTTGTGGCCTTTAAATTCATTTACTATTCTACCGGTTCGCAGTTCATAAATTCTTATGAAGATGAAGGCTTTATCGTCAATGTTACCTGCGGCAGCAACATATTTGCCGTCAGGGGAAAAGGCAACAGAACCAGTCCCGCCGCCATATTTTCCTTTCCCAATAAATATTTTTTTTATGACCAGGCATTTTTCTATATCCCAAATCAGTATATTGTTTTCAAACCCACCGGAGACTGCATATTTACCGTCTGGAGAAATTGCTAACGATTGAATCGATCCTTGATGCCCTTTGAATGTCCTGATCTCCCTGCCGGTTGACACATCCCATAATTTGAGTGTCTTATCATCACTGCCGGAAAGTATATATTTACCATCCGGTGAAAAAGTGAAAGTTGAGATGTCGCCGGAATGCCCCATCTGCACAAATATCTCCGCACCCTGCGAACTTCCTGCCGGGGCAAGCTTATCGGCAGCAAAAGCGGAACTCAGCAACACGGTAAGCACAAATACCGCCGTCACAATCTTCATCACATAACCTGCTTTATAATCATGATTCATTCTTTTTCACCTCTCAGAAATTCTCCCTACTTCGCGTTACCTTTTCACCGCCACGGGAAAATCAGCAATGGTCTGCGGCTTTGTGGTTGTGGGGGTTTGCTGGCCACGGGTTAATTCTTTCACTTTTTCCGAAATATACAAATCAAGCATGTTGATGGTTATCTTACCCTTGCCGGTATAATCGGCCTTGCCGCTTAGCCCCTCTACCAGCGCTTTGGTAAAAGCTCCGTTTCCCCATGATACATCTTCCAAAGAATACTGCTTGCCTGTGGAAGAGGCAAAAACGACCACCCCATTTTCCGCGCTGGCCAGTTCATTGACCATACCTGTGATGTCCGTCTGCGCGCGCCTGCTGCCCATTACATTGCCGGAATGGCAGGTATCCATAAAGAAAAGCGCCTTGCCGGCAAGGGAGTTGAGCGTGTTTTTGATATCGGAAAAAACAACTCCTGTCCTTTTGAGTTTTTCGGTATCCACATTTGCCGGCAGGAAATAATAATTACCCGTCTGGTCATTAGTGCCATGGCCGGCCATGAAAACCATGGCCACATCTTTGGCGGTTGTTTCCTTCTGTATCCAGTCAAGCCCGTCCATAACTTCATCGCGTGTGGCCTGGGCGTCAGTTAGCAGCCGAACCTTAACATCACGGTAGAGCCCTCCCTTTTGCTTTTCCAGCGCCTGGGCAAAGTCTCTGGCGTCCTTGGCGGCAAACTGCAAGGTCAGGTTTTTATCCTGATACAGACTCACGCCGATAGCAAGAATATAGAGATTGGGCTTGACGACAAATTCTTCTGCCTTTTCCGTTTTACCGCGGTAAAGAATCCGCACCGTGGCAGGTTCGCTTGCGGCAAACCGATTTTCGGCAATCAGGCTTATTTCACAGTCGCGCTCCGGGATAGTAATCTTCAATGTTTCTTCCTGCGTACTTTTGCCAACTACCTTCAACCCGCGCTCCTGGCGCGCCGGCCTGCCGTCGATCAGCGCTCTAATGCCGGTAACCGGCTCTGCACTTGAGCTGCGCACCGTATAGGCGATGGTTATTTCCGGCTGTGTCAATATTTCTGAATCACGAGGGGACAGGATGGTTACTACCGGCGGCAGTATTTTTTCCAGTTGTGCCTTTTGCGTTTTTCTGCCGGCTTCTTCATTGGCAATCCGTATTGCATCGCCTTCATTACCAGTTTCTAGCAACCTGGCAATTATATCCGGACGATAATATGTACTCCGGAAACGAGACGCTGGGAAAAAATCAGCGGCTTTACTTTTACCTTTATTGATATGCCAGCCGACAAGATCTTCTCCGCCGGGCGATGCGTCATAATAACCACTGGCGCTCCAAATTATCCAGCGCCTCTTATCGCTGTGCGGGAAAAAGGCCAGCAGTTCTTTGCCGTCCTTCAGGCCGTACCAGCGGATCGTGCCGTCGCTAAACGCTGCGGCGCATAGCCTGCCGTCGCGGCTAATGTTGACGCCCCAGGTCACTCCGGGAACAGAGGAACTCCACTTTTCATGACCATCTTGATCGAAATATCTCAGAGAGAAATGTGTCCCCAAAAGAAAGCCGACATTGCCCGGCGCAACGGCAAAACTGAAAGATGTTTCGTACTCAGTTAATTTCAATAACCGGCCGTTGAGCTTGGGTTCTGTCGAATTATTCCAATCGGTGACGTTGAGGCCAGTGGTATCGGGGGGAAAAAGGTCACGGGTATCGCGATCCAAAATCAGTGTGCGTGCCTCCATATCGAATGTGGCAGGCGATTTACCCTGGAGTTCATAGCCAAAACTCATCTTTTTACCGTCCCGGGAAAGCCTGAATCCTTCCCAATTAATTCTGTAGTCGGCAATCTGAGCGCTCTGGAAAAGGACACGGGAATGACTTTTGTCAATCACGCCGAAGGCAGGATCGGCTGCTCCATAGATAATCCCGCCAGCCTTCAGAGGCAGGATGTGCATGATGGTCATAGCTGCGCCTGAGAGTTCCCGGCGCTCGCCTTTACCTGCTGCGTCCCAGACAAAGATTGGGGATTGAATTCCAGTATGATACGTTCCCCCGGCGTAAAGATTATGGCCATCTGCGGAAAAGGCGACAGCGCTCAAAATTCCATTATTTACGCCGCTCGTATCCGCCGAATAAAGGAAGGAAAGGTCTCTGGCGGACAGGACATCCACTTTGGTTGTATCTTGAAAACCAGCCGCCAGAAGTTTGCCATCCGGCGAAAAGGCCAGCGAAAAAGGTTTTTTGCCGCCCGGCGCCTGTTTTTTGGCAAGCAATCTCAGTCCTTTGCCACCCGGTGGGGCATAAAGCCTGATATAGCCGTCGAGAGATGCCGCGGCGATACGGTTTTGCTGGTCAAAGACAATCCCTAAAGAATAATCTCCATAATCCTTATCTTCCCCGATCAAAAGACCATCCTTGGAACGAAAGACGCGAATTCCGTTGCCCCCTAAGCTCGCCGCCAGATAGGTCCCGTCCGGAGAATAGGCCAGATGGTCAACAGCACTCGGCAAGCCATCGATCCTGCGGAAAAGCTCGCCTGTGGCTCGGTTAAAGAGGTAGATGGAAGCCAGACCATCCCAATCCCAGCCTGTCCAGCCCCCGCAGGCCACAGTCTTTCCGTCCGGGGAAATGGCAACCGAAAAAATCTTGCCTTCATTACCTGCACCCACAGGCGGCCTCAAAACGTTTAGCAACCGGCCGGAGGGAAGCTCCCAGACCCGGACACTCTTATCGTCGGAACCTGTCACCAAAAAGCGGTTTGCCGCATCAACGTCGATTCGCCATATCTGTGAAGTATGCATGGCCGTCTCGATTTTCAAAATCGGTTCCTTCGGCGGCTCCGCGCCCTGCGCCACACTCCCGGTTATCAATACCGCCATCACCAACAAGACTTCCAGAAAGCGCAATAAATTTTTAAATTTAAACATATTCCCTCCACTTATTTATCATCAATCGTTAAAGCCTGTCTTTGATCCTGTGACTTGCCGCCCGTCATGCATAACAGTGCAGAAATTGCGTCCCATGCCTTTTTTCGGCACTATCGTTAAATGTTTATCTCGCCTGATTATTCTGTAATCCTTTTCGGGCAATTTTGACAAGAAATCTTCCAGCGGCATTCCCTGTACCGCGCCAGTGCAAACATCGTCAGCCATGCGCTTTGCCTGAATCATATCATAAGCAAAATAACCCGCAAGCACCGCCACGAATAGTATGATTAAATAAATTCCTTTACGGTAGTATCGCATAGAAACTATTTCCTCCCCTTATGGGATTGTGGATCCTCTTCTATAATCATTTTAACGTTTTTCTTTTTTTCAAAAACCTTCATGGAATATTGCCCGGAAGCCTTAAAAGGGCCGGACAATTCTAAAATGATTTCAGCTAGACCAAACGGAATAACCAGTTGATTATCGCGCATAAAGGGTTGACCAAAAATTATAGCATAGAGCCAGTCCGCGGAATGCCCAAGAAAGACGCAGGCCACGACATATTTTTCAAAATCAATATCCGGCGCCGGTTTGGCAAAAGCACGCATCCACAGCTCCGCCCATTGTTCTTGCTTCTCTACCACTTGAATGAATTCTTCTTTTTGATTAGATATTGATCCCTTCCACGTCTTGTTTTGAGGCGAAGCAGGCGGCGCGGTCTCTGCGAGGACAATCACCGGTAAAAATATGAACAGCAGTAACAGAAAAAATATTAAACCTTGATGTTGTTTTCTTTTCATTTATTATCTCCAGGTTTGCGGTTAGGGTTTGCGTTGTTTTTTAGTGGCAATTGTCAAGGTGAAAGAGTTGACCGCAGTAACCAAAGCCTATCTTCTTGCCTCATTAGTCCGCGAAGAGGGTTTCAAAATTTCGGGGATTAATCATGACAATATCCTTGTAGCGTTTGATGATCAGCAGATCTTCATCGCCGGTAACGATATAATCAGCGTTAGCATCGACGGCACAGGCAATGACCATATCATCATTCGGATCTCGACAAATACGCTCAATAGAACCGGTCTGATGCAGTATTTCAGAGGCGGCTTCCGTTACGATGGTTGTGATTTCGGAAAGGTCAGATGATGAAAGTTTAAATTTTTTGGTAAGGATGCCTTGGAATTCACCGATAATATCATCGCAAAGAACAAGATTGAAGCCGTGTTTGCGGGCTCGAAGAAGAAGACCGGAGCAAAGCCCTTCCGTCAGAAAAGCCGCTATCAAAACATTTGTATCAAATACCGCCTTCACGATATTGCCTTAAAAACATCCTCATCCGTAATAAAGCCAGCTTCTTTTGCTTTGGGACTCAGCCGTTTCTTTATACGACGAAATCTGTTTTCCCACAAGAATTCCCCCAGGGATTCCTTCACGATATCGCTTTTATTCCTTCCTGTTTCCTTGGCAAGGAAATCGAGCTCGACGGCCATTTTATCCGGTAGACTAACTGATAGGACACTTCTCATGTTGCACCTCCAATACTACAATACACTACACCTATAAAAGATTCAAGCTGATTATTTAGTGAGCCCCCAGTTTCATAAGCTGAAACTGGGGGCCGAATCAATGAAACTCAGATATTTTAAACGCAGTAAAGAAATATCTGTTAGTTGAATTGATCCCGTAGCCAAAGGCTATCGGGACTATCCCGCACAGCACCCTGAAGGGTAAATGACAAGAAAAATGTTGCGATATAAAAATGGTTTTGATGGGAATAGTCAATCGCCGTAAATCCACGATTGACGAGGCTTAGCGGAAGTTGTCAATTAAATAGAACCGGCCCATTTATTTTCTACAGAATTCACACCTCTAATTATAATGAACTCGTAAAAAGTCCCCACTCTGTCATTCCCGTCGTAGATGACCTTTAGGTTAC